>NZ_JBEFZF010000019.1:0-1024 GCF_046524175.1 Spongiivirga sp. MCCC 1A20706 | reverse complement strand
GGGTACCCCATTCCACATCGGTACCAGCGGCATTTGTTTTGAGTACTTGATTTGCAGTACCGTTTAAAATGTTCTCGACTTGGACCGCATCATCTGCTAGTTTGGTATTGTCAACGGCATCGGCAGCTAGTTTTCCCGTAGTCACGTTTAAATCAGCAATCTTGGCTGTTGTAACCGCGTCGTCAACCAGCTCTGCGGTATCAATAGCATTATCGGCCATCTTCGCATTGGTGATACCATCAGTAGCGACTTGAATACTCGCATCAACTAATGTAGCTCCAGTACCAGTAGTTACGGTAATGGATGCATCAGTAGCAGTAAGATCTTCACCTGTGATATTGTTTGCATCAAGTGTACCCCATTCCACATCGGTACCAGCGGCATTTGTTTTGAGTACTTGATTTGCAGTTCCGTTTAAAATGTTTTCGACTTGCACCGCATCATCTGCTAGTTTGGTATTGTCAACAGCATCGGCAGCTAGTTTTCCTGTAGTCACGTTTAAATCAGTAATCTTCGCAGTGGTCACCGCGTCGTCAACCAGCTCTGCGGTATCAATAGCATTATCGGCCATCTTCGCATTGGTGATACCATCGGTAGCCACTTGAATACTCGCATCAACTAATGTAGCTCCAGTACCGGTAGTTACGGTAATGGATGCATCAGTAGCAGTAAGATCTTCACCTGTGATATTGTTTGCATCAAGTGTACCCCATTCCACATCGGTACCAGCGGCATTTGTTTTGAGTACTTGATTTGCAGTACCATTTAAAATGTTTTCGACTTGCACCGCATCATCTGCTAGTTTGGTATTGTCAACAGCATCGGCAGCTAGTTTTCCTGTAGTCACATTTAAGTCAGTAATCTTCGCAGTGGTCACCGCGTCGTCAACCAGCTCTGCGGTATCAATAGCATTATCGGCCATTTTCGCATTGGTGATACCATCGGTCGCTACTTGAATACTCGCATCTACTAATGTAGCCCCAGTACCAGTAGTTACGGTAATGGATGCATCAGTGGCAGTAAG
>NZ_JBEFZF010000018.1:0-1826 GCF_046524175.1 Spongiivirga sp. MCCC 1A20706 | reverse complement strand
AAAGGTTAATGTACCAGTAGTATCAGCATAGTCCGCTGGTTGAGTGGCTGTACCATCTGCAGTGGCATAATCTACTGTAAAACCACCTTGTACATCACCTGTCAAGGTAACCGTAAAAGTCACAGTACCTGCCGCCTCGTTAACCGTAACATCTGCTATTACAATACCAGCACTATCATTATCGGTAATGGTAACCTCTCCTTGAGCATCACTAATCGTTACTAAACCATTGGTGATATTAGTCAAATTGGCAAGAACTGTTTCTGAAGATTCCAAAATGCCATCATCGATTATTGGGATCGTAAATGTTTCTGTTTCCGTATCAGTTCCTGCAAAGGTGAGTGTTCCACCAGCAGTCGTATAATCTCCCGGTTGAACAGCAGTTCCATTTGCAGTTAAGTAATCTACGCTAAAACCGCCTTGTACATCACCAGTCAAAGTCACTGTTAAAGTAGCGGTTCCGGCTGCTTCGTTAACGGTTATATCATTAATTGCAATGCTCGCCGCATCATTATCGGTTATTGTTCCTTCTCCCTGTCCATCACTTATTGTTACCAGACCACTACTTAAACTACTTAAGTTAGCGAAGAAACTCTCTATAGTTTCAACCAAATTATCATCAATGATTGGAACGGTAAAGGTTTGCGTCTCTGTATCAGTACCAGTAAAGGTTAATGTCCCTGTTGATGTAGTATAATCACCAGGTTGTATCGCACTATTATCTGCAGTTGCATAATCTACCGTAAAGCCGCCTTGTACATCGCCAGTTAAGGTTACTGTAAAGGTTGCTGTACCTGCTGCTTCAGTTACTGTTACATCATTGATTGCTATGCTTGCTGCATCATTATCGGTTATTGTTCCAGTCCCTACCGCAGTATTAATTGTAACTAACGTATTCGTTATATTACTTAAGGTAATAGTGTAATTTTCGCTAGTTTCTACCAGCGTATCATCTACAATAGATACTGTAATTTGTTGAACTTCACCATCAGTTCCCGTAAATGATAACGTCCCATTTGCTAAACTAAAATCATCAGGATCTATAGCTGTACCGTTAGCTCCTGCAAAATCAACATCAAACCCGCCTTGCACATCACCAGTTAAGGTTACATCAAAAGTTGCTGTACCGGCATTTTCATTTACAGTGACATCATTAATATTTACTTGAGCGTTATCATTATCAGTAATAGTAATTGTTCCCGTTGGTGATGGATTGCCTACTAGAGCATTACTTATATTGGATAGGGTTACAGTAAGATCTTCTGAACTTTCTACTAAGGCATCATCTATAATTGGAATACTTATAGCTTGTACCTCAGTGTCGTTACCTATAAAAGTTAAGGTTCCATTTGTAGTAGCAGTATAATCTCCAGGCGACACAGCGGTGTTATTAGCGGTATCAAATCGAACAGTAAAACCGCCTTGTACATCGCCCGTTAAAGTCACATTGAGTACTGCATTCCCAACTGCTTCATTTACCGTGATGGAATTAATAGCAATACTAGCCGCATCGTTATCAGTAATAGTGCCCTCTCCTTGAGCATCACTAATGGTTACTAAGCCATTACTCAAACTACTTAAGTTAGCGAAGAAGCTCTCTGTAGCCTCTACTAAACTATCATCAATGATCGGAACAGTAAAAGTCTGTGTCTCTGTATCAGTACCAGTAAACGTTAATGTTCCTGTTGATGTAGTGTAATCTCCGGGTTGTATAGCACTGTTGTCTGCAGTTGCATAATCTACCGTAAAACCGCCTTGTACATCGCCCGTTAAAGTAACAGTAAAGGTTGCTGTCCCTGCTGCTTCAGCTACAGTCACATCATTGA
>NZ_JBEFZF010000017.1:0-1895 GCF_046524175.1 Spongiivirga sp. MCCC 1A20706 | reverse complement strand
CCAATGGTTTGGTAACGATCACCGATAGTCAGGGTGAGGGAACGATTACGGACAATGATGCAGCGAGTATCGCTATTGATGATGTGACGGTAAATGAGGCAGCAGGCACTGCTACCTTAACGGTTACGTTAACGGGCGATGTACAGGGCGGCTTTAGTGTAGACTATGCTACGTCGAACAACACTGCAGTACAGCCTGGGGATTATACCAGTAGCACGGGTACCTTGACCTTTGCTGGAACCGATACAGAGACAGAGACCTTTACGGTCCCGATTATCGATGACAATATATTAGAGGCTACAGAGAGTTTGTTTGCAGACTTAAGTGGTATAACAAATACGTTAGTAACGATCACAGACAGTCAAGGTGAGATTACGATCACGGACAATGATACGGCGAATGTATCGATAGATGATGTCACGGTTAATGAAGTTGATGGAACAGCTACGCTAACAGTCACCCTTACTGGAAATGTTCAAAGTGCATTTGATATAAGTTTTGCTTCTGCTGACAACAGTGCCACACAACCAAGCGATTATACCGCAGTTTCAGGGACATTAAGTTTTGCAGGTAATGATACAGAAACGCAAACTGTAACGATTTCAATAATTAATGACACTACTGTAGAAAATGATGAATCTTTCTTTATCAATTTAAGTGGTATTACTAACGGATTAGTTACTGTAGCTGATTCTCAGGGAGAGGTTACAATAATAGATAATGATTCATTTATAACAATAGGAGATATAACCGTAAATGAGGGCGCCGGAAATGCGACTTTTAATGTAACGCTAACAGGAAATGTAGCAGGAGGATTTACAGTAAATTATGCAACAGCAAATGATACTGCCATTGAACCAGGTGATTATACATCCAATAGCGGAACGCTAACTTTTGTAGGAACTGACGCTGAAGTACAAACCATTACTGTACCAATTATCGACGATATTTTGGTGGAACCTAGTGAGGACTTTTTTGTTAATTTAAGTGGTATATCTAGTGCGTTGGTAGCAATTGCTGATAATCAGGCAGTAGGTTCTATAACTGATAATGATTCTGCAAATATTGTTATCAACGACGTAACGGTCAACGAAGGTGACGGAACGGCTACCTTTACAGTAACACTGTCCGCAGCTGTTGCAGGTGGCTTTAGTGTTGATTATAATACTTCCGATGATACTGCTTTGCAACCTGGTGATTATACCACTGCAAGCGGCACTTTAAATTTTGTCGGTACAGCAGGAGAACCTCAAACCTTTACAGTTCCTATTATAGATGATGGGCTTTTAGAAGTTACGGAAACATTCTTTGCAAACCTTTCAAATGTTAGTTCTGGCTTAGTTACTATTAATGATGCTCAAGGAGTTGCTACAATAACCGATAATGATGCTGCAAGTCTTGCAATAAATGATATCACGGTTAATGAAGCAGCGGGTACAGCAACCTTTACGGTGACATTAACTGGTGATGTTGATGGATCTTTTACTGTGGATTATGCTTCGGCAAATAATACTGCCGTTTCCGGATCTGATTATACTGCAGTTACGAACTCTCTCACTTTTACAGGAACTGATGCGGAGACTCAAACCTTGACCGTTAATATTACAGACGATAATTTAGTAGAAGCAAGCGAGACTTATTTTATTAATCTCTCTAATGTAAGCAATACGCTAGTTACAATTAGTGACGGACAGGGAGAAGGTACCATTACCGATAATGATAGTGCTGGTATTGTAATAGCAGATGTTACGGTTAACGAGGCGGCAGGTACTGCGACTTTTACGGTTACCTTGACAGGTGATGTACAAGGTGGTTTTACAGTAGATTATGCCACTGCAGATGGTACAGCCACTCAACCAGCGGACTATGCTGATACTACTGGTACATTAACCTTT
>NZ_JBEFZF010000016.1:0-2842 GCF_046524175.1 Spongiivirga sp. MCCC 1A20706 | reverse complement strand
GAATATCATTGCCTTGTGCATCGACTGCTGATACGGTTTCTACAAAAGGAGTGTCTTGACATAGTTGTACTTGTTCTCCATCACCTCCTAAGGTAATAATAGGTTTGTTACTATTAGGATCGATATAGGAGAAGGTAACAGTAGCAGTTCTTTCTAAAGGCGGATCAAATGAGTTTTGAACAGTAAAGGTTAAGGTGTGATCTCCTGCATCGGTACCGGTATAGGTTCCGCTAAATTCTCCTGGTGTAATGGTGATGTTATCTCCTGCGGTATAGCTAGTACCGTTAATTATTAAACTACCTGTTCTGGTATTGGTAAAGCTCATGGTATAGGCAGCGGTGCCTGAGCTTTCAACTAAATTAAAGTCAATACCGAGTGCGGTATCGATATTAGCTTGAGTGTCAGCAGCAGCTTGAGTAGTAAAGGTGTATTCTGGTGTTTCAGAGACCTGTAGTGTAATTTCTTTTTCAGCGACCACACCGAATCCATTTTCAGTGGTGAACTTTAGTTTAACAGGCCCTAGCTGATCAGCCATGAATTTCCATGTGAACTGTCCGCTTTGAGTATCAGTGAATGTGTTGTTGGCTAATTCAGTTCCATTAACAATCACACTACCAGATCCAGCTACGGTACCTTCATCGGCAGGGAGTACTTCATACTTTGTTTGATATGTAGACGGATTAATCTCATTAATAGCCATGTTCAGATCGATCATGGAATCTGGTGATAGCGAACCTGCAGAAGGGATCACATCAAATACAAAGGCAGTTTCTTGTACATTACATTTTATGGAAAACGCTTTTTCTTCTCCACTACCATTAACCACGGTGATGATCAAGGAGGCATTCCCTACTTCAGTGCCGACGAATTGTAGTTCGTTAGTAGCTCCTGAGAGCATGACAAGGTTATCTTGTTCTACAATAGCTCCTCTATAGCTGATGTATCCGCTACCGCCCTCAACGGCATATTTAAACTGGTAGCTACCTGCGGTGTTTGCATTAATGCCTCGAATGGTGACCTCGAATGGCCGAGCGATGTTTACAAAACAATTGAGTGTCTCTGTAGGTGCAGAGACCTTAAAGGTGATCAGTAGATCATCAGTCACCTCCTTTGTACAGGCAATAGCCAATAACAAAAAGACAAAGCGGACTAGTTTGTTTTGTAAGAGGGTCTTCATAATTACTGTAAGCAAATTATTGGAGTTCCATCTGGATTTGTGTTGTTTTCACAACTACAAGTATCAAAGCAAAACGTTTGTCCGGGAGGGCATCCACCCGGTGGAGGAGTACAATCGAAAATAACATTTACGGTTACAGTAGCTGTGTCAAAACCACCATTCCCATCAGAAACAGTATAAGTAAAAGATGTTTGGCCTATATATCCACTACCTGTATAACTTATTGAATTTCCTCCAATGATGGATACAGAGCCTTGCCCACTTTGAGGTTGAGTAACACTAGAAATTGTTAACGTATCGCCATCTGGATCTGAATCATTTGAAAGAACGTTGAGTAATGTTGAATTTGTAGATGTTGCCCCTACTGTATCATTTTGAGCATTAGGCGGGTTGTTCATGGCAAAAACGATACTTTCTGATTGAAATGGCATGTTAGAAGCTTGCGTTGAGCTCAGCGTTATGGTAATATTATGAGTTCCAAATTCATTTGCTGTATATAGGAAATTCCAATTTCCATCAGAAAAATCCGCGGTAGGAATTGTGATCATTTGTCCTGCAACAAATGTATTCGACGACCCCAAAGGATAGGTAATAGTTCCACTTAGATTACTTTGAAAGGACATTGTATAATTATCAAATAACGCCCCGCCATCTAAATTTACCGCGAAACCTTGATTGTTAGTTCCGGATATCGTCGTACTTAGAGAAAAATCAAAAGTAGGTAGATCAATAGCTATCTCTACGGTATCGATATCGGTTAATCCTGGTGTTCCATTATCAGTCACTTCTAATTGGAAAACATAAGTTCCAGCTACCGCACCTGTTACATTGGTTGATGCACTTGTGCTATTAACTATAGTTACATTTGGTCCACTAACCTGTGTCCAAGAATATGCTGTTATTGAGCCATCGGGATCAGAACTTCCCGTTCCATCTAGTGTAAAAGAAGTAGTTCCGCTAGCAAGATTTTGATTTGGTCCTGCTTCTGCTATTGGTTGCTGGTTAGCAGGGGTATTAATAATGATTTGTACGGTATCGATATCGGTTAATCCTGGTATCCCATTATCAGTCACTTCTAATTGGAAAACATAAGTTCCAGCTACTGCACCTGTAACATTAGTTGATGCGCTTGTGTTATTAACGATAGTGACGTTTGGTCCACTAATCTTTGTCCAAGAATATGCTGTTATTGAGCCATCGGGATCAGAACTTCCTGTTCCATTCAATGTAAAAGAAGTAGTTCCACTAGCAAGATTTTGATTTGGTCCTGCTTCTGCTATTGGTTGTTGGTTAGCAGGTGTATCAATAATGATTTGTACGGTATCGGTATTGGTTAATCCTGGTATTCCATTATCAGTCACTTCTAATTGGAAAACATAAGTTCCTGCTACCGCTCCTGTAACATTGGTTGATGCACTTGTGTTATTAACTATAGTTACATTTGGTCCACTAACCTGTGTCCAAGAATATGCTGTAATTGAACCATCTGGATCAGAACTTCCTGTTCCGTTCAATGTAAAAGAAGTAGTTCCACTAGCAAGATTTTGATCTGGTCCTGCATTCGCTACGGGTGGGTTATTAGTGGAGTTTACCCCATTAATTGTAATAGTAACGGTAGCGTTATTACTAAAATCTGTTCCATCATTGATTCTGTAGGTAACGCTT
>NZ_JBEFZF010000015.1:0-3241 GCF_046524175.1 Spongiivirga sp. MCCC 1A20706 | reverse complement strand
GTGATGATCAAGGAGGCATTCCCTACTTCAGTGCCGACGAATTGTAGTTCGTTAGTAGCTCCTGAAAGCATGACAAGGTTATCTTGTTCTACAATAGCTCCTCGATAGCTGATGTATCCGCTACCGCCATCAACGGCATATTTAAACTGGTAGCTACCTGCGGTGTTTGCATTAATACCTCGAATGGTGACCTCGAATGGCCGAGCGATGTTTACAAAACAATTGAGTGTCTCTGCAGGTGCAGAGACTTTAAAGGTGATCAGTAGATCATCAGTCACCTCCTTTGTACAGGCAATAGCCAATAACAAAAAGACAAAGCGGACTAGTTTGTTTTGTAAGATTTTCATCGTATTTAAGGATTAACGATCTATTTTCTTTTTCTTAGGAGATCCCTTACAAGGAACTGGATCAAAAGAACAATCTGGCTCACAAATTCCTCCTAAACAAGTTTCCCCTGGGTCGCAGACCACTCCATCGCAAGGATCAGGAGCAACATATTGTATGGTAATAGTTCCCGTATCCGTTCCTCCAAATCCATCTTCTACTGTATAGCTAAAAGAAGTTGAAGACCAAGACCCCCCATTTCCAACAAAACGAATAGAAGTTTGTGCAGGTCCAATACTAGTAGTCCCATTAGAACTAGACCCTACATTCGTAGCTATAATAGTATGATTGTCAGGATCGCTAGTGATAGCGGATATGGTGATTGTAATGCCTGCAGTTCGGCTATTTACTATTCTTGTTGTATTGTTTGCTGTTGGAGGCCTGTTAATAAAGACTGATACTACTGCGTTATTGGAAACATTATTATTTATATCAATTAGATTATAGGAGAATGTATCATTGCCAAATTGTCCAATGGTTGGTATATAATCTATTGCATCAGCTTGAATTGTAGCATTTCCTTTATTAGGGTTAGAAGAGATTTGATTGATACTGAAATCATCATTTTCTGGATCACTATCATTACCAACTACAAGAATTAGATTTTGACCAGAGTTCTGCTGAACAATTACATTACTGTCATCTACGGCTACAGGTGGTTGGTTAACAGCTATATAATCAATTCTAAAGGCTGCTGTTCTTGTCGGCTCGGTTTGACCCAGAGGGGTTGCGAATACACTTAAATTATGAAGATTTACAGATGTTCCCGTATAATTAAAATTAAAACTTGTTCCACCATTAACAGACGTATTAATTTGAGTGTCTCCAGCATTAAATATACCATCAGCTTGATCGCTATTAATAATCAGGTTATAAGTTGAAGTAAATGAAGTGTTTGTTGGGTCTATCCGAATGCTAAGATTGGTAACTTGTATACCTGCTGTTTCCGTAATAGTAGTTGTAGGATTTACCGTAATAGCAAAGTCAATAATATTTATTTGAATATTTTGCGGGTTTCCAGTAACTACCCCTCCTGATGCATTTCGGGCTTCTAGATTAAAATTGGCAACACCTGTTGAGTTGCCTGCTCTAAATTTCCATACTGTTAGATTAGAATTATTAACAGAAGTCCAAGTGTTAGCGCTAACAGGGTTGCCGGATTGATCAAGTATTTGTCCGCCTGCAAGATCTCCTGTAAATCGTACTTCATGAAGTCCACCCCCTACAGGGCCTGCGTGAGTAATGTCTAAATTAATATCAGTTTCATTGTTAAAGAATAAGAAATCATCTGCCGAATTAGCGCTAAAATTAAAAGGGAATGATGTTGAAGTATAATTGATATTTCTACTTTCATTTCTTGAAAGACCGTTAAAGGCAACTGGTACTACCGAGACTGAAATAGCATGATTAGCAGCCGTTGTTCCAGAATAGGAGATGCTTATTGGACTTCCTGGCGATTGATTGTTTACAGTCAATGTACCTGTGGCGCTGCTTCCGCCGGAACTGATTGTACCATCAGTTCCCTGGTCTGTCGTTATAGTGACATTGTATTCATTTCCAGCTTGTCCATTTACTTCACCAATAAATAAGGTAAAATCGACTGAATTCCCTACCGTTTCAATAATTGGATCAGTATCGGGTATTAAGTTAATTGTAAAAGTCTGTACTGCAACGTTAATAATACTACTTCCAATTTCTTCGCCAGTTCCATTTTTTACGTAAATTTCAAAACTCGCATCAAAAGCAGCAGTTCCTGTAAATGTCCAATTGGTAATATTATTGCCAACAGCGATATCTGTATCCACGTTAATGTTCGCGCCATTGGATAAATTAAAAGAACCAGTTGCATTTCTATATCCAGCGGTATAGGGACCATTTCCACCATTAATTTCATCGATGTCAATGGTGATATCAAATTCTTGATTGACATAACTGGCGGTTAGAGCCGGAGTGATAGTAGCAGTAGCAGAACCTGCTGGATTTACAGTAATTTCTTGACTTACAGTATTATTGGAAATACATCCATTGGCATCTTGAATAGATAGGGTAACTGTAAAAGGTGAACCTACATTGTTGCTATATTCATGTGAAGTTATAGAATTTGTAGTCTGTACGATGGGAGAGCCATCCCCAAAATCCCAATTATAGGTAATCGCACTACTCGCTGTTGAAGCAGACGCATCGAAATTGACGGTCTCTCCTTCCGTAATAGTTAATTGATCTGGTGTAAAAGAAGCGACAGGGGTTGCATTCACTACTACGGTTCTGGTAACATTACTTGCGCCTGTAGCTGAATATGTCAAGATATATGTTTCTGGGATATTAGTGTCAAAAGGATTTGGATCTGAACTTGTGGTGACAGGAATTGCATTTCCATTGCCATCTTCTGCAAATACAGTATCATTAAAAATGTCTCCTTGGCAGATAGTTACAGCTGCGGGTAGACTTCCTAAACCTATAAATGGTTCTAATGCTGGATCGACAGTTACAGTAGTTGTAGCCATGCTTTCACAACCATTACTATCCGTTATGATTAAACTCACTGTATAAGGAGTAGGGTTATCTGTATCATAAGTAAATGATGGGTTTTCTTCATTAGAAGTATTACTTCCAAAACCAAAATCCCATAAATATGAAGCGACTGCAGTGCCATTTTGTAGATTTAAGTTTGAAATATTAAACTGAACACTTAAAGGGGCGTTTCCAGTATTTGGTGATGCAGTTATGTTAAATGTTGGATTTTGATTAACAGTTACATTTCTAGATTTAGTTTCAGCATCTGTTAGGGTGTAGGTGAATGTATAGCTTCCTGGATTTGGATTGTTTGGATCTCCAAAGGAGTTAGGATCAATACTGA
>NZ_JBEFZF010000014.1:0-2500 GCF_046524175.1 Spongiivirga sp. MCCC 1A20706 | reverse complement strand
CCACTCCTAGAATTTCCTATTTTAATGAACATCGGTGTAACGCAATCCGCGCCACCTGGCTCTTTCGCTAAAAATGTCCGCTGGACATTTTATTAACGCTCGGCCCTGTAGTCTCAGGCAGACTCCCCGCGACTTCGCTCGGGATAAACTTCTCGTCTGTCTTTCGACTTGTAGTCTCAGGCAGACTCGAACTGCCGACCTCTACATTATCAGTGTAGCGCTCTAACCAGCTGAGCTATGAGACTTTGTCACAGTTGACAGTTTTCAGTTAACAGTGCACAGCCTTAATACTGCTCACTGGCCTCACTGCCTACTGCTACTTTTTTCATAATAAATATTGACTTGTTTCTCGTGGTATTAAAAACCCATAAAATGTAAAATAAAAAAGACCTTGAGAGTAAGTGAGTGTTTTCTTTATTGAGCACTCAACTTACATTTTTTAAGAAATTAATTATAGTAAAGGTGTTGTCGTTTTCTTGGCTGTATTTTAGTTAAAAACTAAAAATTGCTCTAGAAAGGAGGTGTTCCAGCCGCACCTTCCGGTACGGCTACCTTGTTACGACTTAGCCCCAGTTACCAGTTTTACCCTAGGCCGCTCCTTACGGTGACGGACTTCAGGTACCCCCAGCTTCCATGGCTTGACGGGCGGTGTGTACAAGGCCCGGGAACGTATTCACCGGATCATGGCTGATATCCGATTACTAGCGATTCCAGCTTCACGGAGTCGAGTTGCAGACTCCGATCCGAACTGAGATAGGGTTTATAGATTCGCTCCCTCTCACGAGGTGGCTGCTCTCTGTCCCTACCATTGTAGCACGTGTGTGGCCCAGGACGTAAGGGCCGTGATGATTTGACGTCATCCCCACCTTCCTCACGGTTTGCACCGGCAGTCTTGCTAGAGTTCCCGACATTACTCGCTGGCAACTAACAACAGGGGTTGCGCTCGTTATAGGACTTAACCTGACACCTCACGGCACGAGCTGACGACAACCATGCAGCACCTTGTAATATGTCCGAAGAAAAGTCTATCTCTAAACCTGTCATACTACATTTAAGCCCTGGTAAGGTTCCTCGCGTATCATCGAATTAAACCACATGCTCCACCGCTTGTGCGGGCCCCCGTCAATTCCTTTGAGTTTCACTCTTGCGAGCGTACTCCCCAGGTGGGATACTTATCACTTTCGCTTAGCCACGCAGTCCGAAAACCACACAGCTAGTATCCATCGTTTACGGCGTGGACTACCGGGGTATCTAATCCCGTTCGCTACCCACGCTTTCGTCCCTCAGCGTCAATACATTGTTAGTGATCTGCCTTCGCAATCGGTATTCTATGTAATATCTATGCATTTCACCGCTACACTACATATTCTAACCACTTCACAATGATTCAAGACTATCAGTATCAAAGGCAATTTTACAGTTGAGCTGCAAACTTTCACCTCTGACTTAATAATCCGCCTGCGGACCCTTTAAACCCAATGATTCCGGATAACGCTTGGATCCTCCGTATTACCGCGGCTGCTGGCACGGAGTTAGCCGATCCTTATTCTTACAGTACCGTCAGCTATCTACACGTAGATAGGTTTCTTCCTGTATAAAAGCAGTTTACAACCCATAGGGCAGTCATCCTGCACGCGGCATGGCTGGATCAGAGTTGCCTCCATTGTCCAATATTCCTCACTGCTGCCTCCCGTAGGAGTCTGGTCCGTGTCTCAGTACCAGTGTGGGGGATCCCCCTCTCAGGGCCCCTACCTATCGTCGCCATGGTAAGCCGTTACCTTACCATCTAGCTAATAGGACGCATACTCATCTTATGCCGTAACCTTTAATCATTAAACTATGCAGCTTTATGATACCATGAGGTATTAATCCAAATTTCTCTGGGCTATCCCTCAGCATAAGGTAGATTGTATACGCGTTACGCACCCGTGCGCCGGTCGTCGGCGGTTGCAAGCAACCCCGTTACCCCTCGACTTGCATGTGTTAGGCCTGCCGCTAGCGTTCATCCTGAGCCAGGATCAAACTCTTCATTGTTAAATTTTTAGATCATCATTTACTTAAAAAGTAAGTGATAACCAATATGTACGAAACAACAATCGTTTATCCTAACTAAACTCAAGAACTTAAAAAAATTGAGATCTCCTACATCTTCACTCACCCTCAATTTTATGGCCTTCTTATTCTATAACTTTATGTGTATTTTATTCTTAATAACACGAATTAATATTTATATATCTCTAAATACTAATTTGTCAATATCATTATGTCAATGAACTTTTTTATCCGATACTCCCAACACATCATTTTTTTACCAAAAACAAGCGTAACAATATCATCTAATCGATAGTCTTAGCGGAATCGAACCACCAATGCTTAACACTCTAAACACCTACCATAAAACCACTAATTTTTAAGAACTTTTTTCACTCTCCCTGAAAGCGGGTGCAAATATAAAAACAGTTTTTAATTCACACAACAAAAAAAATTAATTTTTTTTATC
>NZ_JBEFZF010000013.1:0-8166 GCF_046524175.1 Spongiivirga sp. MCCC 1A20706 | reverse complement strand
CTTTGAGAAGCAGGCGGGTATTGCTACAGAGGCCACTGATGAGCTGCACTTCTTTGCAGGGGGTGGCTATCATCTAGCAATCAACGAGAACCTTCGATTCACTCCCTCGACGATGGTGCGATTGGTATCGGGTAGTCCGACGACGATCGATCTGACGGGGACCTTTGATATCTACAAGCGGGTGGAGTTAGGACTGAACTACCGACTGAATGAATCAGTGAGTGGACTGGCCTTTGTGAAGATGGCAGAGTGGATGGCTTTTGGGTATGCGTATGACCGATCAACCACCAACATCGGAGACTACAGCAGAGGATCACATGAGGTGTTATTGAGGTTTAATTTATGAACAAAAAAACATCTCATTCTAATGTAATAGACAGTATATCAATACTATTAATAATAGTAGCTATGATTGCTTTGATGTATTGGATAGGATATATTATTTACATTTTTGGAGATGCAGTATTCTAGAAACAAATATTTCATTCCATTAGTGGTGTTAATCATCAGTTTAATCGTTATTGGTATGCTTGTTCTAGCTGTTGAATTTGGTATACTAAAACTATCAAATACTCCATGAAATATTTGAAAATGTGTACAAAGAAACAAGTTGATTATTATGGTTGGTTTATTGATCAAACTTCATCGAGTTTTTAGATTAGTAGTAAAAAGCAGCATATTGGGTTATATGCTGCTTTTTTAACTAATAGTATCACTTAATAAAGATGAGGCCAACACTTTAAAAATTAAAAAACACCTAATCAATCTTATCCTGAAAACTACCCATTCGGGTAGTAAATGTCCATTTAGTTGGCTTGTTTTTTTTGTAGTTTTATTTCATGGGTAAGACCAAACTAATACTTACTTTATGCTGTATCTCCTCAATATTATTTGGGCAACAATACTACAGTCATTATACAACCGCAAATGGTCTGCCTCATGATATTACCTATGGTATTTTTCAAGACGATAAAGATATCATATGGATCGGAACTGATAACGGTTTAGCCAAGTTTGATGGACAGGACTTTACCATTTTTAATACCGATAATGGCCTTCGTACCAATTATATTATTGACATTGATGAAGATGATAAAGGAAATCTCTACTTAGCTTCTTGGGGAGGTGGTGTTCATATCATTAGGAATGATTCCGTAGTAATTCCTGAAATAATGAACGATTCTCTAGAAAAGCTCAATAACATTAGTGTTTTGAACGATACGGTACTCGTTGAGAATTCAAGAGGAAACTATTTATATGTAAAAAATGGAAAGACCTATAACAGAAATAATTATGTCATTTATAAAAACGAGAATAACTCGTATGTTCTAAAAGAGCCTGACCCTCATGAAAGGCCTAACGGTAAATTAAGCTTTTTAGACAATGAGATGATTGTTTATAATGGTAGTTTTCATTTACCCAACAAGGTAGAAAAACTCAGAGGCATTTACAGGGTGGTTGACTATAACAAATTAGTACGAACCTTTCCATTTTTCAAAAATACTATTGTACAAAGTGTTACAAAATTGTCAGATAAGAACTACGTGGCTACCCAAAAGGATACGCTCTTTTTTTTTAACAATCACAGAATAACGCTCGAAACAACCGCTGCAATTGAAGACAGAATTATCGAAAAGATAATACCAATTTCCGCGGATATGTTATTAGTGTTGGCTAAGGATTATAACGGATTCAAAAAGGCGTATTTACATGAAATTTCCAAGAATGAAACTTCTGATTTTTCTAAAATTATACAAACCAAATCCCCGATATCTGATATTCTCAAAGATCATGAAGGGAACCTATGGTTCACAACCCATGGTGACGGGGTATATTGTTTTTACAAAAATGATATACCCATTTCATTTTTAAATGAAAATGCGTTGCCCGAAGTCAATATAAAAGGGATCGTTGAATTAAAAAAAAAGATATATGTGCTAACACCCAATCATTTAACATCGTTAGTTGATTTAAAAAGAGATCAGGTTTTTAATTTAAAAGGAATAAGTAAACAGCTGATTAAATTAAATGATAAAGAAATAGCAGTTAATTTTCTGGGTGAAGAAGAAAAAGACCGTAATTCTTTTCTGAAAAAGACTGCTGCATATAGAACTTTTAAGGTGGATTCTATTGGGGTAATTATACACGCAGACAGCCTTGAAATACCTTCGTTAAAAACTTCGATTGAAGAGAATAGAACATTACTTGATGCCGTTTTTTTTAAAGATACTCTATGGTTTGCAACTAGCACCGGTCCTAGTTATTACGATTATCAAACAAAAACGCTTAAAGACAAAAGCATCAATGGTAAAACCCTTGCAAGCAAACAAATTAAACAGTTTGTGAAACGTAATGATAGCCTTTGGGTTGCAACAACAAAAGGCTTACATCTTCTAAATAAAAATGAAATAAAGCGCTATCAAACAAAAGATGGATTGGTTGATGATCATATCAATACAATGTTAGTCGATCATAGAAATCACTTGTGGATTGGAACACAAAAAGGAGTTTCTGTTTTTAACGGGACTAATTTTGCAAACATTACTGAAAACACCGGACTTTTATCACCATACGTAGAAGTGTTGTTTGAAGATTCAAGAAATAAGGTTTGGATAGGAGGTAACAAAGGTATTTCCTTAATAAATAACCAGAAACCGCTCAAACTACAATCTGCCCCTAGCATAGTTTCCAGCCAAAATAATACGTCATTCGATTATACTATTATTTCCTATAATCGACCCAATGCCCTTTTAGCTGAATTTAAAATTGATGAAAACAAATGGACCGCAATAGAAAATGCAAAAGGAAAACTGCATTTTGATACCTTAAATTCCGGAAAACATCGATTTAAATTGCGCGCAAAAAAACAGGATGGTGTTTGGGGTTATACTCCCGCGTATACGTTTAATGTTACGTTACCTTGGTACAAACAATGGTTGTATGTTTTCGCATTAGTTACGACTATGCTGGCGCTAGTCACTTTTTTTGTAATGAAGCGACTTCGCCAAATTAAAAAGAGAAATCTTGTCTTACAGCAGGCAATTGAAAACCAACAAAAATTAGAATCTGAATTGAATCATGTAAGAGAGAATATTGCACAAGACTTTCATGATGATTTAGGAAATAAACTAGCCCGCATCTCTTTATTATCTAATTTAATTAATAAAGAAGTGTCTAATGACAACAGGAAATTAAGTACTAAGGTGAAACAAATTAATGCTGATGCAAATGATTTATATTTAGGTACGAGAGATTTTATTTTCTCATTAAAAAGTAATAGCGATTACATTGAAGAATTAGTAACTTATTTATCCGATTTTGGAGAGGATTTTTATAGTAAAACAAGGATACGCTTTGTTCTTGAAAATAAGATTAACCAAAACATTCGGCTTCCTTACTATTGGAGTAAGCAATTGATCTATATTTTTAAAGAAACAATGACCAATACCCTAAAACATTCAGCATGTACTGAGGTTAGGCTTACTTTTACCTATGAGAAAAATACATTGTCTATTTGTTGTACTGATAATGGAATAGGTATAACGGCAGATGAAATGAACTCGAATAACGGTATTTTAAACATGAAAAAAAGAGCTGAAAAGATCGGGTGTCAATTGGTGATCACTTCTGAAGAAAAAAAGGGAACCACGGTTTCATTTATTGGAAAAACTGCCTAATAAGGTAGTTTGTTGATACGATCAAAATACTAAATTAGTATGATGAAACATACGGTCGTACTCATTGAAGATAATATACCCTTGAGAGATGGTTTTGTTGAAGTGATCAATGATTCCGATTCCTTTACTGTAGCCGCTGTTTACAATAATTGTGAAGATGCAATTAATAACATTAAAGATGATAGCCCAGATTTCTATTTAATTGATATCGAGTTACCTGGGATGAATGGTGTAAAAGGCACTCAGGAAATCAAAAAGGCACTCCCGCAATGCCAGATTATTATGGTAACCGTATATGAAAATTCTGATGTAGTTTTTGAAGCACTTTGCGCTGGTGCAACTGGCTATTTAACGAAAAAACTAACACCGCAAGAGTTGGTCGATGCTTTGGAAGAGGCCCGTTCAGGTGGGGCACCAATGAGTATTAAGATTGCTAAAATGGTGGTCAGTTCTTTTCAGAAAAAACCAAGTAAAATCAAACTTTCAAATAGAGAACGCGAAGTATTGACTTTATTGGCAGAAGGGAATAGTTATGATGTAATTGCCGACAAACTATTTATCAGCAAGAATACCATAAAGTTCCATTTAAAAAACATCTACATAAAGCTTCAAGTCAATTCGAATATAAAGGCTGTTCAAAAAGCAAATAAAGAAAACCTACTGTAAAAACTACCCTAAAGGGTGATATAGGGGTCTTTTCAACCATATAAATTTGGTTCACAAATCTAAACCAATTTTTATATGAAAAGGATCTTCTTCTTTTTACTACTTAGCTTGAGTATTGGTGCGAATGCTCAAAACATTACGTTTAATGACGCCAATTTTAAGGCAGCCATTATTGCTGATGGTGTAGATACTAATAATGATGGTGAAATCAGTCAGGCGGAAGCGCAGGTCACTACTTCTTTAAGTGTTGCGAATTCTGGTATTACCGATGTTTCTGAATTGTCGTTCTTTACATCATTGATTTCATTGGATTTACAGACAAATGCAATCAGTTCAGTAAATCTATCCTCACAGATGTCGCTTGAAATTTTAAATATGAACAGAACTTCCATTAGTTCTATTGATGTATCCTCCCTGACTTCTTTGAGGAATTTATCACTTTTAAGTGTCAACAATTTAACCGTTTTGGATGTCTCCTCTAACATAGCGCTGGAGGAATTAATCATAGCAGCTTCACCCATTAGTGCTATAGATTTAAGTGCTAACTTAAATTTAGAAGGATTGTCTTGTGGTTTTACCAATGTATCATCATTAGATCTCTCTCTAAATACCAAATTGAAATTTTTGGTATGTAATAATACTAATCTAACCAGTTTGGATTTAAGTAATAATACGGATTTAGATACAATAAGTTGTGAAAATAATAGTATATCATCTCTTACTTTGCCTATTCCATCAAGTGCCGCACTTTTGGGTAATCTTATAGTTCGAAATAACAATCTAACCGCTTTAGATGTGACCGGCTATGAATTCTTAAGTCAACTAGATTGTTCAAATAATAGTTTGGTGCAGTTAAAAATCAACAACGGACCTGGTGCCGATATGAGCAACGGTTCTTTAGTAGCGACCAACAACCCAGGTCTAAGCTGTATTGAGGTGTCCGATGTGACCACAGCAAATAGTAACATTTTTTACACCATAGATGCTACTGCAAGTTACTCCACCTTCTGTAACTACAATATCAATTTCCCCGACCCTAATATGAAAGCAGCAGTCATCGCCCAAGGGGTCGATACCAATAATGATGGTGAGATTCAGGAAAGTGAAGCTTTAGTACCTACAAACTTAACCCTTTTCTCAGTGGCACCCATTACGGATGCAACAGGAATAGAATTTTTTACTTCATTAACCCGACTTAGTATTAATGGGAACTTGACATTTATCGATGTTTCCAATAATATTTTGTTGGAAGAGTTGGGAATTGGAGGTAGTACGGGATTGACCCAATTGGATGTTTCACAAAATACTGCCTTAAAAAGACTTTATATAGAAGGTAATGGATTGACCAGTCTTGATGTGAGTGCATTAAGTGATTTAGAAGAGCTTGGTTGTGGTTCAAATGCGCTTACCTCTTTAGATGTTTCGAACAACCCACAGCTCACGCTATTGAGTTGTATTGGACAGAATATTACCAGTCTTGATTTATCATTAAATAATGCACTGGTTGATGTGGAGTGTTATGATAACAATCTAACGAGTTTAATACTCCCCTCATCAAATACTACCATAAGGCAATTGTATTGCTATGATAATAGTTTAGCAAGCCTTGATATTTCAGGTCTAGCTGCATTAGATGATTTTAATTGTAGAAACAATAATATCTCGGTATTAGATTTTACATCAAACATCGCTTTGCAA
This sequence comes from Spongiivirga sp. MCCC 1A20706, assembly GCF_046524175.1. Taxonomy (NCBI): domain Bacteria; kingdom Pseudomonadati; phylum Bacteroidota; class Flavobacteriia; order Flavobacteriales; family Flavobacteriaceae; genus Spongiivirga; species Spongiivirga sp. MCCC 1A20706. Next base: position 2,125 of record NZ_JBEFZF010000013.1, on the reverse strand, counting down.
GATGTTGAATGTCAGAACAATTCGATTGGTTTTATTGATTTATCAAATAGTCCAGGACTAAGATACTTAGATTGTAGTAATAATGCTCTTACCTATTTAGACATCAAGACGGGTAATACGGCTGGCACCAATTTGTTTTTAGACGCAAGAATGAATGCCAATCTGGAGTGTATTAATGTTGATGATGCCGCTACCGCAGCAACCAATACACGATTTAATAAGGATGCGACTGCTAGTTATTCGGAAAATTGTGGTCCGGTAGTCACAATTTCTAATGCACCAACAACGACTTCAGATCCGTTTGCGGTTACTTTTAATATCGATCGAGATGTAACGGGGTTTGATATAAGTGATATTGTACTGACCAATGCCACTGCCAGTAATTTTGTTTCAGTTACTGCCAGTGAGTATACGGCCTTAATTACCCCAACCTCTATCTGTGCTATCGATATTACGATTGACGTTCCCTCAAATTCAATGTTAGATACGACGAATCGACCGAATGCGGCTGCCGCTCAAGTAATAGTGACAACAGTTGATAATGTAAACCCTACGGTTTTAGGTCAGGATATTACCATACAATTAGATGCTTCAGGACAAGCGAGTATTATCGCTTCCGATATTGACAATGGTAGTACTGATAATTGTGGAATCGCCAGTATTGTAGCCAGTAAAACATCATATAGTTGTGCTGATTTAGGAGTTAATGAGGTGGTACTTACAGTAACGGACACTAATAACAATATAAGCACAACGACGGTTGCAGTAACAGTTGAAGATACTATTAACCCAATCGCTGTAGCTAGAAACATTACTGTACAATTAGACACAACGGGCCAAATAAACGTTGCCGTTGCTGATATTGAAAATGGGTCTAGTGATAATTGTGGGATTGTTAGGTTAAGCACGTTTCCTAGTGTATTTACATGTGCTGATTTAGGCCAAAATAATGTAACGCTAACGATAGAAGACACCTCGGGTAACACCGACACCGCCACAGCCATAGTAACAGTGGAGGACAATCAACCTTTAACAGCCATTGCCCAAGATATTACGGTACAACTGGATGTTAACGGACAAGCTACCATTACCCCACAAGACGTCGATAATGGTTCAGGCAGTGGATGTGGGAACATCAGTTTAAGTTTGGACACCACCACTTTTGATTGTTCCAACATCGGACAGAATACAGTGACGCTGACGGTCACTGAAGGCCCTAATACCGAAACAGCCACAGCCATTGTAACGGTAGAAGACACGATTCCTCCAAGTGTAATCCCTCAAGTCATTACAGTACAGCTAGACAGTAATGGTCAGGCTAGCATTACCCCAACTGACGTTGATAATGGTAGTGCCGATAATTGTGGGATTGCAACAAGAACATTGGATATCACCTCATTTGATTGTTCGAATATCGGGGCCAATACTGTAACATTGACGGTGACGGATAACGAAGGCAATGTAGGCTCATCAACCACCACGGTAACGGTAACAGAAACAGTAGCTCCAACAGCCATCGCCCAGGATATCACGGTACAGTTAGATGCTTCAGGACAAGCCAGTATCACCCCACAACAGATCGATAATGGTTCATCAGATAATTGTGCAGTGGACACATTGACATTAGATCAAACCAGTTTCACCTGTTCAGATTTAGGAACGAATACCGTGACGCTAACGGTCACAGATACTTCTGGCAATTCAGCTACAGCCACTGCAGTCGTGACCGTAGAAGAAGACCCGAACCAACCACTGACTGCTATTGCGCAGGATATTACAGTGCAGTTAGATGCCAATGGATCAGTGACCATCACCCCGCAAGATGTCGATAATGGTTCTAATAGTGGTTGTAACAGTAATCCAACATTAAGCTTGGATATCGATACCTTTGATTGTTCAAATCTCGGAACCAATACTGTCACCCTAACAGCCACACAAGGCAGCATCACTAGTACCGCAACAGCAACGGTAACAGTTGAAGACACCTTAGCACCAACAGTCACCACTCAGGATATCACCCTGACCTTAGATGCTAACAATACAGCCACCATCACAACAAGCGATATCAACAATGGTAGTACTGATAACTGTACGGCAGATACTGATTTGACTTATAGTGTAGATA
>NZ_JBEFZF010000012.1:0-12985 GCF_046524175.1 Spongiivirga sp. MCCC 1A20706 | reverse complement strand
GACTTCGAGTGAAGCTGGAGGTAGTAAACGATTACCCGTAGGGAGTTATCTGTATGTGATCGAGCTTAACGACCCAGACTTCTCCCCGAAGCAAGGTTGGATATATATCAACTATTAACCCGCTATTTCATACTTGCAAAAACAGGATGGATGCACTAAAGCGTAGCTGAAGGTGTCATGGGGGAAGTACCTATACACTTGTTGTAAGGCGGCTACGCTTGGTGTTGCATTTTTAAAAGAATCAACCAATACAGAAAAAGAATCAGAGAAACTAAAAAGAGACATGAGAAGATCAATATATATGAGGCTTTTGGTAGTAGTAGTATTCATAGGGCTACCATACAGAACACTGGCCCAACAGGATCCTAGTTATACCTTGTATAACTACAATATGAATGTGGTGAACCCTGCCTATGCAGGAAGTAGCGAACAGAGTCAGTTAAACATTAACTTTCGTAGTCAGTGGGTTGGCTTAGAGGGTGCCCCTGAGACCCAGAGTCTGTCATTGGGTATTCCGATCAATGATCAGATAGGTATCGGGGCCTCGGTGGTGAATGATCAGGTGTTTGTCCTAAATGAGACGGATGCCTACATCGACTTCTCGTATAAGCTGCAATTAACAGATAACACAAAACTCTACCTAGGCCTAAAGGCTGGAGGGTCTTTTGTAGATATTGATTTAAACTCGCTACAGATTACGAACGATCCGCTGTTTACAGAGAATGTGAGTAGTTTTAATCCGAACATCGGGGTGGGGGCCTTGTTAAGAGGTAGCAGTTACTATTTAACCCTATCGGCTCCACAACTACTCAAGAGTGATCGCTTTGAGAAGCAGGCGGGTATTGCTACAGAGGCCACTGATGAGCTGCACTTCTTTGCAGGGGGTGGCTATCATCTAGCAATCAACGAGAACCTTCGATTCACTCCCTCGACGATGGTGCGACTGGTATCGGGTAGTCCGACGACGATCGATCTGACGGGGACCTTTGATATCTACAAGCGTGTGGAGTTAGGACTGAACTACCGACTGAATGAATCAGTGAGTGGACTGGCCTTTGTGAAGATGGCAGACTGGATGGCTTTTGGGTATGCGTATGACCGATCGACTACCAACATCGGAGACTACAGCAGAGGATCACATGAGGTGTTACTTAGGTTTAATTTGTGATTACTAAAAGAAGTGTAGTATGAAAGCTAAAATATTAGGAACAATACCAATACTGTTATGCTGTACATTGATAGCAACAGCTTCTATAAAGGATATCTCTCAAATTGGTTTTAAGAATAAAATAAATACGATGAAAGACAAAGTGGTGAAAGGAGCTTGCGATTCTAGCCTCAGATCATTAACAAAAGCACTTGAAAATCTACAAAAAAGAAAGGAACAAGGTAAGGTGTCTAGCGGCGGATTTAAAACTTATTTGGGAAATGCCGATCGTTATTTAAAGGCAATCAAATCAAAGTGTCCTGATTTGGACATCTCAACTCAGGAAGAACAATTAGAAAGCTTCCGTTCTGAATATAATGCTGCTGGCGGTGCAGATGGAGCAAGAAAAGCAACAATGCAAAAAGGATATTATGATAAGCAAATAGATCAGCTCGTTCTGGAAACGCACCCAGCCTATAACACTTTTTACCGATTCAAAACTGATTTATTAACAAAGGCTTTCGAATACTATAGGCATAAGAAACCTACAAATAGTTTTAAATTATTGAAGGATGCAAAAGAAGCCTTGACCCAAATCACTAATCAACACCAAGACTTGAACCTTGCATTGGCGCATTCAGAAATTGAAAGATTGGAAGGGTTACTGAATAGTGAATCTGGACGTGAAATAAGCTTAACATTGAATAAAGAGGCAGACGCAAACTATTTCAGAAATCTAGTAATGAATCTCCCCTACATCTATAGCGAAGGTCCCAACGGTGCTCGCGGAGCGAAAGGGCTAAAAGATTTTACGGGCGATTGGGTTTATAAAACAAATAAGATGTTTGAAAGCTTTACGGTTGAACAGTTTCAAAATAATATTGAAACTTCAAAAAAAGAAGGTACTTATCCAAGAGTTCAGTTTTATGCAGAGCAGGTACAAAAGGCATTGAATGATTATCCGGCATTCATATCAAAAAGTAATGGGATGTTCAATACCTATATTGATTATCTTAACGATTCTAGTGTAAAAGGTAATCCCCAATTGGAGATTGAGCAATTGAAAAGGGCTCAAATGTTTTGCAAACTACTACTGAAATTTGCACCAGGGAATCCTACGGCCTCCAAATGGTTGACCCAAGTAGAAAGTCAGATGAACTCAAAGAAAAATGCTATTTCCTATGATAGCGAAATGCATGAAAAGTATTTAGGGAAAATGCTTTTTTCCAAAAAAGAAATTACCGTTGGTAAGGAAGTGGCATCTGATTTCACAACAAGCTTTAAAGCAGGTGATCATATTTATGGTATTGTCTATCTGCCGACGAGATTACGGAAACTTACCGATTCATATGCTATGAATAATATGGAGATTTCTATTAACGGAGGCATTATATCCAATCCTACTAATACGGCCGTGTGGGTAACAAGCCCTATGCAAGATAAAAACTACCTGCAATTCGCGTTGTTACCATGTGAACAATGGAAGAAAAAAAACGGCAAACCATATCTGGAAAATGATATTCGGACATTTGAACATACTTTGAACGGTTTGATAAATGCTGGTCCATATAGCGATGTTGAAGTTGGGGTAAAGCTAAGTATGAGAAAACCGGGTCAATCATTCAGAGCAAGCTTTAAAATAGATGTATCATCAGGCTTGGATGAATTAAGAAAAATGCTCACCCAATCGGAAAATGAACGGTTAAGCGAAACCAAGCTGCCAAAAGCAGGCATGAATGATGTGAACCTGCAAAATCAAGCACTTGCTATCATGAGAAGAAAAAGTGAAGGCTCGGGAAAAACCTATAATAAAGCCATAATCACATCTGTAAACTGGGATTACGACAAGAGCTATGCGGGAGTAACAGTATCCCGTTCTATTGACATTGCTATGGTATCAAAAGAACATGATGGCAAGTGTATGTATCAGTATATCAACTTTAAACAACAAGCAAAGGGTGACGGGACCTTTAATAGCAATTTGGAGTTTGCGGGAGCAGGAACGAATGTTTATATATCCTGCGATAATGTAAAATAAAGCGATGTGTATGCCTAAATTTCCATTGATTGAAAAACAGCTATTGATAGTAAAGTATCAGGTTTTACTCCTATTAATGCGCATAGTGCTGGTATCGATCTTTATTTGGGGATGCTATGTCATTTATATTTTCGGAAATGCAATATTCTAACCATAACTACAAAGCCCCATTAGTGTTCTTGCTTATCTGTTTGATATGCATAGGGGTATTTGTAGTACTAATAGAAAGCGGTGTATTAGGATATTTACATACTCCATAAAATTCTTGCGGAGCTAGAATTCAATATGTATTTTAATTGATTGAGTTTTTAGATTAGTAGCGAAAAGCAGCATATTGGGTTATATGCTGCTTTTTTGACTATCCAAAAGTATACAACAGATATCCAATAATAACTAGAACAAACCTCCAAAGTAGTTTTTGAACCAATTCTTTAGAAAAGTGTTTTCCCGTTTCTAGGTACTCATCTGTATGTTTGTTATCTGTACCTATTTTTTTTGATAGCTGTGCTCCTGCTTTTCCACTTAAATTCAAGACATACCATAACAATATCCAGCAAAAATTGATGCCTGCGAAAATGAGAATAATTAATCCAATTAGTGAAACCATATTATAGATGTTTAATGAATAAATGACTTAAATAGTTTGTTGTAATTAGGCTTACGACAAAAACAATGATGAAAGTGTATTTTGTTTTTGTAGAGAAATGCTCCCAAGACCAATTTGATTGTTGATTGACTTTTAAAGTGATTAGCTTTTTAGGAAGAAGCAATGCGACTAATGCAATGACACAAAAAAATATTCCTAGTTTTAATAATCGCGGGATGTAAAAACTTCCATCTTTTATCATGGTATAACTCACAAAAATCATCAGGGAACCAAGAATAAACGAGATAATAACAAACGATATTTTTACTTTTCTCGAACTCATCAATAGCTACAAAAACTTTTAGGCACAATGATGGGATCGGACGCTGAGGATAAGGTTTTTAAATATGTTGTCACTCCTGTTTTAGGGTTATAGACATAAATTTTTTGACCTTTGGAGTAACTTCCTGTTGAACCTTTTCCTTTGTATTCGCTTTTAATACCATTAGGTGACGTTCTAAAGTAAACAGCGTGCAAACAGGCGATACGATATTCTCTTCTTTGCGGTTTTATATTTCGTTCCTTATCCAGTTTAATCCAATCGGCTTTTGAAAATGATAACTCGAATTCGCCCTCTGCTACTTTAGGTTTATTTGAATCTTGAATAGTGTTGTTAAACAAAAATACTTCCACTTTTATAGTGTGAATGCCAGCTTTGAGCTTTTCTATAATCGTTTTTTGTCCGTAATAGCGATAAAAACCAGCGGAACCATAGAAGTTTATTTTTTCAGGTTTCATGACGTTTCCGGTATAGTAAGTATTTGGTTCTAAGTTATTGGGGTCTATTTCAACCCACTTATGAGTCAATTCTCCATTGGCGTAGATATGGAACTCCAAGCCATTGTCAGTGATTGCTAGCCAACGTTTGTCGTTGTTCTTTTTTGCTTGATCAACCGCTAGGTTTTGAATTGATTTTGGTAAGAAAAGATGGAAATCAAAAGGAGTCTCCATTTGCACCTTGCTAATAAAATTCGGATTGCCTTTTCCATACGTATAGCTGCCAAACATAAGTTTACCGAGGTGTTTTTTATGAATGTCATTAGGCACACCATTGTCTTTATGGCTATCAAATTCTGCTGCACGCTCTTTCTCCCATTGCTTGATCATTTCAGCCTGCTGTGCTTGGGCTTGGGCTAATGCCTTATGTTGTTGTTCCATTAATGCTGTGTCCCGATCGGGAACAATCACTTTTTTACTTGAAGTATTGTGTTGGTCATATGCCAAACGATACGCTTCTATTTTTTTCTTGAATTCAGCTAATACAGGAGAGTTTATGTTGGCTTTTTGAAGTATGGCCATATATTTATCTGCTTTCTTAATAAACTTGCTATAATTCTGTTCATAGTTTGCATCACCCCACTTAGGAGATTCTGCCAATGTTGTGAGCTTTTTCGTAGCAAATTTTAAACCTATTTCTGCTGCTTTTTGCGCTTTCATTGAATGTATAGTAAGCAGAAAAAATGATAGAGAGATAATTGTAATAAATCGCATTTTTTGAGTTTGTTTTTGCATTCGCTATTGACTCAAAAGTAGCAGCTTATTAAAGTGATTGATTTGTAGATTTATAACCGTAGGTTGATATTTCAATACTGTTTAGTTTACATTTAAACTTGTGTATCAATAAGAGGTTGTAGGCTTGCGAAAGGTTTTCAAAATCTTGAAACCTCGAATTTGTTCATTCATGATTTTCGTTTTTAAATCAAATGATATCGTTTTTAAATCAAATAATTACGATTTTTAATGTGTTCAATACATCTTGTGTCATAGAACTATATTTGACTCTTGTGATTCAAGTTCATAGCAGCTAACCTTACATTTGATGAAAAAAGTTGTAATCATTCTTTTGTTTTTGTGGTTTTTTAAGGGTTTCTCTCAAGAAAAATCCAATAATGAAATAATCGATTTTCAAAAGGCGTATCAGCTTAGAGATATTGTTTCATCACAAATTGATAAACAGCAATATGATAGTGTTCCCGCATTGTTGAATCAGCTTAAGATGGCTTACGAATTAAAGGTTGATACTGTGTCAGCTATGGTAAGCGAAGTACACGCAAAGTACTTTTATTATACTGGTGCTTACGAACGTTCGGCCAATTATTTAATTGAAGCTGCCAAAGTGTATAAAAAAATGAACGATTCTTTGGGGGCATCAATGATGTACAGCAATATAGCCGAGCTACTGGCTGCAGCAAAATCAAAACCCAAAGAACAATTAAAATATCGATATGAAGCGTTGGAATTATGTCCGGAAAGGTTAAATGCTAATTGGCATATAACCTTGCTGCATAATTTAGGGATCTCCTATTTTGAAAGAGATCAACTAGACAGTTCAACGTATTTTTTGAAGCTAGCATTTGATAAAAGTAAAGCAGAAGATTACAGATTAATTACAGGCTCATCTTATGTGCAGTTCGCCAAACATAGTATGGAGACCTCTCACTACCAAGATGCTATAGCCTATGTGGATACGCTGATAATATATTATAAGAACGACGTACCTATTGAAGTATTTCAAGAAGGGATGATCAACAAGGCTAGGGTTCATTTTAATATCGGAAAGTTTAACGAGGCAGAACGCGATTTAATGTCGTTTAAGAATGATGCACTAACGGCAAATTTAGAATCAATTTCAGACCTTTTAGCCAAGGTTTATGAAAAACAAGGACGTTTTGAAGACGCTTATTTTGAAGCGCAGACTGCGCAAAGACTAAAAGACAGTATTTTCAACTTAGAAAAACAACTAAGATTAATAGAACTTCAAGAACAGTATGATAATGAAAAAAAGGAAAACGAGAATCTTCTACTAAAACAAGAAAGTACACAAAAAGATCTTGCGCTAGCAACCAAAAACAACTGGATATTAACAATAGCCGTCTTCGCCTTCGCTTTGATCGCAGCAATCATTTATTTTTGGAACCGAAGGGTTCTTAAGGAAAAGGAAAGGCGAAATCAAACCGAACAGCAACTCCGAAGAGCACAAATAAACCCGCATTTCTTTTTCAATGTGCTCACCAGTATTCAACAGAAAGTGTTGTCTTCTTCCGAAAAGAAAGATAGTGTTCGGTATATTTCCAAATTTGCAAGATTGATGCGCCAAACATTGGAGACAAGTTTCAATGATTTTGTTGACATCGATGAGGAGGTTATGATGCTAGAAAATTACATTCAATTGCAAAAAATCAGGTATAAAAGTAAGTTCGAGTATGAAATCAAAAACAACTGTGAAGATGCTATTGCGATTCCTACTCAAATAGTGCAACCTTTTGTTGAAAATGCTATTGAGCATGGTTTTAAAAATATTAATCATACCGGAGAATTAAAGGTCATTTTTTCAACAGCCAATGATCAGGTACTAAAGGCAGAAGTTATTGATAATGGGTCCGGAATAGAAAGTGACATGAAAAAGAAAAATCATACTTCAAGAGCCATTCAAATAATCCAGGAACGTTTACGGCTGTTTAAGGATGAAACGAAATATTTTCATGACATTAGTACCGGGAGTCATGGTACACACATTACCATATTTTGTCCATATCAATGAGAGCAGTTATAATAGATAATGAATCAGATGCGAGAAGCTATCTGAAAAATTTACTGGAGATGTTTTGTCCTGAGGTAAACGTGATCGGTATGGCCGATGGCGTAAAAACCGGGATTTTGATGGTAACTGAGAAACAACCTGATTTTGTTTTTTTAGATGTTGAAATGGATGATGGTACTGGCTTTGACCTACTAAAGCACTTTGCCAATAATATTTTTTTCAAAGTAATTTTTAGTACTGCATATGATAAGTATGCACTGCGTGCGATTAAATTGAGTGCTATTGATTTTTTATTAAAACCTGTTGATCCCGATGAACTTATTGAAGCAGTCGAAAGAGTTAGAGAGCAGTCTAGCAAAGAGGATGAGTTTCTAAAGCTTCAGGCCTTGCAAACAAATATCGCTACAGACTATGGAAAACGTATCGTTTTAAAAGATCAGACCAATATTTATGTAGTGAATATTGAAGATATCATGTATTGCGCAGGCGAAGGTAGTTATACGACGTTTTATTTGGTTACAGAAGAGCAAATAACCATCTCTAAAAACCTCAAGGTATATGAAAAACTACTACCTGATCGACAATTCTTCAGGGTACATACTTCTTATATCGTTAATCTCAATAAAATAAAGCGCATCACTAAAGGACTTCAGGATATTGTGGTAATGAATGACAATTCAGAAATACCCATTTCAGTTCGTCGAAAAGCTGATTTGATTGCCAGAATTTCTTAGCTCTTTCATAAAATAAGCTACTACATTTTTAAATTACTTCGCTACGGATTTGTAACTCCTAAAAAAATGTAAGCATGTGGTTTATCTTTAAAAGGTAAATCCTTCCTAGGTTGAGACAAAAGTAGTTATGATTCCAAAAAATTCTAATAAAGATCCACTTGATAACAAAATTCAGGTTTCTTATCAGGCTATGTGTAATTGGCTTGATAAGGCGGAAGCTATGAAGGGGCAACCGGAATCAAGACTATTCATTCGCAACGCAGAGGCCTATGCAAATAGGTTAAAAAGAATTGCCAGTAAAATTGATATTAGTCAAGAGCTACATCGTTTAGCACAGCTAAAAAAACAGCTGTCACGGTAAATTATTTGGTAACACTTTTTCGCAAAGGAACGACACTTTTAAAAGTGACCTTCACACTTATCAAAATCCGAATATTTAGCCTGTTTTGTCATTTACATTTGATTGATTTCTAAATCAAAATGAGCGTTAATTCTTGATGGAATGAAGTACTCATAATGAAAACTAAATGAATCTTATCATGAGAAAACAACTACTCTTTAGCCTACTATTTTGTGCCGTAAGCTGGTGTTACGGACAAATAACCTTAATACCCGATGCTAATTTTGAACAAGAATTGATAACGCAAGGTATTGACAGTGATAATACTGTTAATGGACAGGTTTTTACCGCTGATATTGCCTCTGTCACGAATCTCGATGTATCAAACAAGAATATTTCCGATTTAACTGGAATAGAAGATTTTACCAGTATGATTGTTTTTAACGCATCTTCAAATACAGGGATTCAATTAGCTGATTTTAATGGTTTAATCTCTCTGAGGGACTTAGATATGGATGACTGCACCATGCTGAGTAATATCGTGCTGCCTGTTAATGGGAATCTTGAAGATCTTGAGTTGCGAAGAACCAATATTAGTAATATCGATTTGTCCTCTGTTCCAAATTTAGAACAACTCTTTCTTAGTGAAACTCAAATATCCACCATTGATTTAGGTAATGTACCTGCGCTTAATACGCTAGTAGTCAATCAAACTGGAATTAGTTCTTTAAATACCACATCACTTCCAAGTTTAGCTGCCTTAAATGTAGATGATACTACGAACTTTACAGGCAATTTTGACCTTAGGCAAAATACGATACTAAGTCTTTTTAGCTGTTCTCGAACAGGACTTTCTACATTAGATTTAAGAAACGGAAACAATGCGAACATCCTCACTATGAATGCTTTCAGCAACCCTAATTTAACCTGTATTGCCGTTGATGATCCTAATAACATACCTGCCAGTTGGCAAATAGGTGCAACTACGTCTTATGCTAGTGTTTGCACATCTCAACCAATAACCTTAATACCCGATGTTAATTTTGAACAAGCTTTAATTACAAGGGGTGTTGATACTGATGGCGTTATTAATGGACAAATATTTACCGCAGATGCCCTGGCAACATCAGGTGCTTTAGACTTGATAGGATTCAATATTAATAATTTAACCGGCATAGAAGCCTTTGAAAATCTGGAAGTTTTAATAGCAATAGGTAACCCTTTAGCAGGCTCTTTGGATTTTACGAATCTGACTGCTATTCAACAGATTTTTATCAATGGTTCTGGACTCGAGTTTTTAAATGTTAGCGGGTTAAGTAACCTCGAATTTTTGAATATAGCGGCAACAGGGATAAAGGATATTGATTTAAGTACAAATTCAAATCTTGAAATATTTGATGCTAATAATTCAAGTTTACGCTCTGTAATTTGGCCAAATAATACCGCTAATCTTTCCGGTATAAATGTAACTAGCACTGATGTTGAAGTGTTGGATCTTGAAGATTACTTTAACAACGCGGGTGTATTTAGGTCGCTTTTTGCAACAGATTGTCCTAATCTAGAATTTGTAAGTGTAAAATCCGTTGCAAACGCTGTTGATGTAAGTCAGTCTCCAAATTTAAGCTGTCTCCAGGTTGATGACGTAACTGTAGCAAATCAAAAAATTGCAGGTAATAGCTGGACTGTTGATACCGGTTTAACAGTGAGTACCAATTGCGGAGCAGCTCCGGTTACGGCCAACATTACAGTGCCTCAAAATCCAGTCAATCCGGTAACAGTAACGATTGATTTTAATGAAGCGGTAACTGGGTTGGCTTTAACCGATTTTACGGTACCGGCCAATGTGGTTTTATCAAATTTAAGCGGAAGTGGAAGCTCTTATTCATTTACAATTACAGGTACTTTTACCACGTGTACCGAAACGGTTAATATTACGCTTCCAGCTAATAGCGTGACCAGCGTAGCAACTACTGAACCTAATAGCACAATTAGTAGAACACTACAGCTTTTAGAGAACCAACCGCCAACGGTGGTAACACAAAATTTTACCCTACAGTTAGATACCAACGGTCAGGGCAGTATTACAGTGAATGATATCGATAATGGTACCGCTGATAACTGTACTCCTGCTTCAGATTTAACGTTTACATTAAGTACAGCGAATTTTGATTGTTCTAATATCGGACCGAACACCGTAACCTTAACGGTAACCGATGATAACGGGAATACCGATTCCGCTACGGCAATTGTTACTGTTGAAGACAATGTGGCTCCAGTTATTGCTACCCTGAATATCACACGACAATTAGATACAAATGGTAGTGTCTCCATTACCTTAAGCGATGTAGGGTTCCCTACTGATAATTGTGTGGTGGCTACGCAGTCAATCGATATCACCAATTTTGATTGTAGCAACATAGGCCCTAATACGGTTACCATTACAGCTACCGACAGTTCAGGTAACACGACCACCGAAACGGCTACCGTTACTATTGAAGATAACATAGCACCCAATGCTATAAGCCAGAATTTTACCCTTCAATTAAATGCAAATGGGCAAGCTACGCTAACAGGGAATGATATTGATGGTGGTAGTAGCGATAATTGCGCATTGGTATCGGTTGTTCCAAGTAAAACCGCCTTTGATTGTACTGATTTGGGTGTAAATTCAGTTGACTTAGTTGTAACCGATGTGAACGGAAATGTATCTACAGCAACGGCAACGGTGACGGTTCAAGATTCACCATTTACTGCCATAGCACAGGATATCACTGTTGCGCTCAGTCCTTTAGGACAGTTCACAATCATACCGGAAGATATAGACAATGGTTCAGGTAGCGGCTGTATTACAAATCCGACCCTTAGCCTGGATGTTACGAACTTCGATTGCAGTAATATTGGACCCAATACGGTCACCTTAACGGCAACGAGTGGAGGCAATACAGATACTGCAACAGCTATTGTAACGGTGGAGGATACTATACCACCAACCGCAATTGCCGTAAACGTAACAGTGGCACTTGATAACAATGGTTTAGGAAGCATAACCCCTGCCGATATTGACGGCGGCAGTACGGATAATTGTGCTGTGCAATCTACTGCTATTAGCCAGGGGAACTTTGATTGTAGCAATATAGGAGCGAACAATATAACGCTTACAGTAACCGATATTAGTGGTAATATAAGCACAGCTAATGCAGTTGTTACTGTAGTTGATAACGTGTTTCCCAATGCTATTACTCAAAATACAACCATACAATTAAATGCCAGCGGTCAGGCGACCTTGAGTGGAAATGATATTGACGGAGGAAGTAATGACAATTGTGGATTAGCTTCAGTGGTGCCGAGCCAAACAACATTTACGTGTAATGACCTGGGTCAAAATACTGTTGATTTAATCGTAACAGATGTAAATGGTAATGTATCAACGGCACAAGCCACGGTGACCGTTAATGAACAGCCATTAACTGCAATTGCACAAGATATTACTGTACAATTAGATACTAATGGCCAGGCTACGGTCACTCCACAAGATATTGATAATGGCTCCGGAAGTGGTTGTACAACAAGCCCTGCATTAAGTTTAGATATTACAGACTTTGATTGCAGCGATATTGGGTCTCCGGTGACGGTGACATTAACCGCTACTGTTGGAGGAAACAGTGTGACCGATACAGCAGTTGTAACGGTTGTTGATAGTGTTCAACCAAATCTTCTCTTACAGGATACGACGCTACAACTGGATACGAATGGAACTGCAACCTTATTGCAGTCAGATGTTGTGACTAGTGTAACCGATAATTGCTCGGTTGCATCCACGACCTTATCAACGACTAGTTTTGATTGTTCCAACCTAGGTCCTAATGAAGTAGTTGTTACGGTGACCGACGGAAGCGGGAATACCACAAATTTTTCGACCACGGTAACCGTTGTAGACAACATTGCTCCTTTGGCAATTGCTCAAGATATCACAGTACAATTGGCGGCCAATGGACAGGTGAGTATTACAGGTTCGGATGTGAATAATGGTAGCTTCGATAATTGCGGTGTCAATGTATCCGTTAGCCCATCAACGTTTGATTGTTCCAACTTAGGTGCTAATACCGTGACTTTAACCGTAACCGACCCAAGCGGTAACACCGACACCGCCACTGCGGTTGTGACTGTTGAAGACAATCAGCCCTTAACAGCCATTGCCCAAGATATCACGGTACAACTAGATGTTAATGGTCAAGCCACCATCACCCCACAAGACGTCGATAATGGTTCGGGTAGCGGATGTGGTAACATCAGTTTAAGTTTGGATACCACCACTTTTGATTGTTCCAACATCGGGCAGAATACAGTGACGCTGACGGTCACTGAAGGCCCTAATACCGAAACAGCCACAGCCATTGTAACGGTAGAAGACACGATTCCTCCAAGTGTAATCCCCCAAGTCATTACAGTACAGCTAGATAGTAATGGTCAGGCTAGCATTACACCCAATGACATCGATAATGGTAGTGCTGATAATTGTGGGATTGCAACAAGAACATT
>NZ_JBEFZF010000011.1:0-82694 GCF_046524175.1 Spongiivirga sp. MCCC 1A20706 | reverse complement strand
AATATATCGATGAAAAGAACATTAAATACTTAAAATAATGTTAAATAATAGATTATATAAATAATTAATCGATTAAATACATAAAAAGTAAGAAAAATCGATCAAAAATTAATAATATTCCAATTCAAAAAATCGATAAACGGTAAACCACTAGGAATAAGGCTTTATAAAGTCGAAAGTTTCTTTGCTGTTCTCTAATTATTATATGTAGAAGCACAAAATTTCACGTTGAAAGAAAACTATCAACTAAAAGTTAAGAGGGCAAAACAGCATAACCAAGCAGTCAGCTGTTATCATTATTTTTGTAACCTTACTTATTTGAATGCTTAAAATAGCTTATCATCCTATTTACAAACATCCACTACCTGAAGGACATCGATTTCCGATGATTAAATATGATCTACTTCCAAAACAACTAATTCACGAAGGGACTTGCGAAGAAGAAAATTTTTTCCAGCCGGCGGTTCCGGCTGATCATCTTATTCTTCGAGTGCACGATAGTAGCTATTACAAAGACCTAAAAGAACTTAGCTTAACTAAAAAAGCGGCTCGCAAAATCGGATTCCCGCTTTCCGAAGACTTAGTCAAGAGAGAAATTATTATTGCAGACGGGACGATAAAAGGCTCTATGTTTGCCTTAGAAAATGGTATTGCCATGAATATTGCTGGTGGTACCCACCATGCTTATACTAACCGTGGCGAGGCCTTTTGTTTACTAAACGATCAGGCTATTGCAGCACAATATCTACTAGATAATCAATTAGCATCAAAAATTCTCATTGTTGATCTTGATGTACATCAGGGTAATGGTACAGCTGAAATTTTTCAAAACAATCCACAGGTGTTCACTTTCTCCATGCATGGCGCATCAAATTATCCCTTCAAAAAAGAAAAAAGTGATCTTGATATTGCCCTACATAAAAAGGCTGATGACCGCACTTATCTATCCATCCTAAAAGAAATAGTACCTAAACTTATTAAAGAACAACGGCCTGATTTTATATTTTATCTATGTGGAGTTGATATTTTGGCTTCTGACAAACTGGGCACCTTAGGGATGAGTATTAGGGGTTGCAAGGAACGTGACCGATTCGTTTTAGAGCAATGCATTAAAAATCACATCCCGGTACAATGTAGCATGGGCGGTGGTTATTCGCCTACCATTAAAACTATCATAGAAGCCCATGCCAATACCTTTCGTCTGGCTCAAGAATTGTATTTTTGACCTACTTATGAAAAAGATCTTATTATTTACCATTTTGATAAGCTCGTTTGCTTTTTCTCAAAATGATTCTTTCGTAGTTAACAAACGTAATGGCTGGCAAACATTTACTTACGATATGGGTAATGTATTTGGAGGTGTCGGTTACGCATATAGCAGACCCCTTTATTGGAAAGGGCCTCAATTTAGAAACTTTGGTTTGTTAGTGGCAGGTTCAGGAGCCTTATATTTAATAGATGATGAAGCCAGAACTTTCTTTGCGGACCTCGAAGAAGATGTTCCTAAACCGATTCGCGAATTTGGCTGGTATTTTGGAAATCCGCAAAATAATTATGCATTTACAGGTAGCGTTTACTTGGTGGGATTGTTTACCAAAAATGAAAAATTAAGACGTACTGGAGTATTAATGATGAGTTCTGCTACAGCTGCGGGCTTTTTACAACAATTGACAAAAACATTGGCGGGTAGAGCCCGTCCAACAACTGAGCTTGGTAAAAACTATTTTCAACCTTTTGGTGGAGAATCTGGTTTACGCTCTTTCCCCTCTGGTCATATGGTTATGGGATTAACTATAGCCTATGCTGCTGCGAAACAGTTTAAAAATCCGTGGGTAAAAGCCGGTTTTATCACCATGGGAACCATCCCGGGATTATCGAGACTTTTAAATGAGCAACATTGGTTAACCGATGTGGCAATAAGTGCTGTCATGAGTGTTTTTATTGTTGAGTCAGTTGACAAATACCTTGACCGTAAGTATGATGAAAAATACAATAATGACACCAAAAAGCTTAGTTGGAATTTAAGTTTTGGTCCAGGTCAAATTGGGGTGAATATTACTTTTTAACCACAAGAAATCCTCCGACACCAAAGTTTCGAAGGATTATCTTTCAGATTAGATTTTAGTCAAAAAGTTTGACCACTGTATCTTCATTAGCAGCTGTCAGCGTTACCAGAAGTTTTCTTCCTATTTTATTCTTTTTGTACACCTTGGTACCTGTAGTCCAACGTTCTTTTTTCGTGGCACCAGGCATCATTGGGAAACCATAACTAAATGTATTTCCATCTGGTTTTGGTCCCACCACTACAAAATGATTTCTACTTAAAGAGTTATTCTTGATCTTAATATTAATGTATTTTATAGCATCATTTTTCTTAGGATCGGCCTTTGAAATCGCCTTTTTTACACTGCTCCCCCTTATCTTTTTGGGTTGATTAACCAAAACCAATCTAGCATCGGCACTTAGTGTATTATCTAAAACTTCGGTAGCATTCACTGTCGCTTTGCCGCGACCCCAGATATTTAATATTACCTCTTTAGCTTTTAAATCTTTAGCATCAATAATGCCATTTTCTGCACCAATCCCTACACTATTCACATTACCACTAACGATAATACCACCAATTAAAGCAGTTAAACTCGCATCATTATTGGTTAGATTATTAATAATTACTGTTTCGTGAACCCCAACCTGAACTCTTTTCAAATTCGGCATTCCAATCTTGATAATAATATCTGTTGAAGGTTGAATCCATTCTTTTTGAGCTAGGATCATTTTACCGTCGACTATTTCAGTATCTATTAAATCCAGCAGATTGCTATCTGCCGTAATGGTCATTACCTCATTAGCATTTTGATCAATTTCTACTTTAGCATATAACTCCACTTCAAGATTGGCTAATCCTGCCACGTTTACCGTTCTGGTTTCAACAATCTTGTTTCCCTTTATTTGTGCGTGTGTTAGTACTCCTGCTAACATACATGCCATTACAATAAACTGTTTTCTCATTTTTTTGATTTTTAAATTGATTGATTATTTATTTTCTAAACGCTTTTGTTTCCCTTCAGGCTTATTGAATATTGCCTCATAAACTATAGTTTCGGGCTTATACTCTAGTTGAATTATTCGATTATTTTGGCCAGATAGCTCATAATCCTCTTCATTTTTCAAAAACTTGAATTCAAACCCATTGATGGCAGTTTTCTTAGATAAGGTAACCTCATAAATACCATCATTATTATCATCTGTCATTGGCACAGTTACTTGCCATGAAGGATCCGTCATTTGCCCTCTTAGGCCAACTTTTTGTACATTTTCAATACCGTTTACATCTACTTTAAAAGTCACTGTTTTTAAATGTTCTTCTTGTACACAACTCCCTAAAAAAGTCGCTGCAATCAGGATTAATATCATTTTTGTTTTCATTTTCTTTGGTTTTATTTGATTGATTACTTCATTTTTCTGGTGATCAGATAGTCAATACCAAATCTACCTGAACCTAAAAACAGGTTATAAATAGACACCCATAAAAAGCTCATGGCGGGGAGCATTCCCCAAGTACCTTGCCCCCATTTTTGCATAAAAATGGCGACCAACATCGTGCACATTATTAAGAATGATGCAATTCTTGTTTTAAGTCCAAAGGCTAGAAAAAGCCCCCCAACTGCCTCACTAAACGCACCCATCCAGGCAAAGAAAATAGGAGCTAACGCGAAGATGCCACCGTATGATGCAACATCTTCAGGAAACCAAGCAGAAACTTCGAAAAGATCTAAATTTTGACCCTCGGGAGTCCATGGCATTCCAAATTTATCAGCACCAAAACTTAGTGCTAATAGCATTCCGCATATAAATCGTATTACGGCAAAAAGTAAGTCGGCAGACCAATGTGTTTGTGTTACTGGCGCTATTAATTTTAAGAATAGTTTTTTCATCTTGATTGTTGTTTTGATTTGACATGACAAAATTGCCAAACAACATCAAGTTGCGCGCTTCAAAGCGTATTAAGTCGTCTCAAATACGATTTGAGCCGTCTTATTTTGAACAAAAAGGGATTTAAGCACTTATGGTCTTAGCAAATTCAGTTGGAGAAATCTGAGTAAATTTCTTGAAAACCCTGTTAAAAGTAGCCTTGCTATTAAAGCCACACTCATAAGCAATACCAAGCAGTGATAATTGCTCATGCTTTCCGTTTTCAATCATTTGCTGCACAGCATCTACACGATATTTATTGATAAAGTCATTAAAATTATTGCCATACCCTACATTGATGACCTCAGAGAGTTGCGCCCGTGTCAACCTTACTTTTTCTGCTAACTCAATTAAATTAATATCTGGGTTTAAGTATGGCTTTTCATCAGTCATATAGATATCCAACAGTTTTTTTCTATTGATTATTTCATTCGACACTTCAGAAGTTGAAACAATATTATTACGTTTTTCGGGAACAGCGACTTCTTGTATACTAAACTTTAGTTTAGACAGTGTATCTGTTTTGGTAAAATACCCTTTTATGCCAACATAAATAATCACAATCGCCGAAATAAAGTGATACCACCACTCTTGGGTCCATGTTAAATTAAACATACTGCTATCTATAAGATCTTGAGTGACACCATATAGAAACAAAAACGCGTACACAAAAAGGAAATTTCGCAGCCAATTCAACTCCAATTTGTAAGTGTTTGAAAAATAGTGTTGAATATGTTTACGATGGGCAAAATACAACTGAAAGGAGAATGCGAAATATAATAGCAATTGAAAATTAGATACTATAAAATACAAGGGGTTGATGTATTTGAAGTGAAATCCTTCAAACAGCACTCCATTTTGAGTATCAGCAAATCCCGGTTGTTGTGCATCGTAAATAAAAATCCCATACCGGTAAATAAGAAAAACAATACCCGGAACAAAATGCCATATATGCTTTTTGGTGAGTTTAAAATTTGCATTTGTAACCGATCTTACATAGAAATAAAGACAGGGTGCAAAAATTAGCTGTAAAGGAGCTAACCAATAATTGATCTTTGTATTTCGAAATGTATCATACCAATCCATAAAACCAATAGTATAGCTAGTACGGTGATAACAGGTAATTAGTAAAATACATGCTAAAAAAAGATCAGATAGATAGCGTTGCTGAAAAAACCTTCTAAATAACAAAAAGCTGAACAACAAGCCTTGTAATACCAGTATTAATAAAGGTGTGCTATACAAATTAAAGTTCGGAAAGGTAAAAAGCATGTCTAAAAATAGAAAAAGGTTATCGAATAATGACAACCTTTTCTTCTTAATTGAATTAGCAAGTAGGTTAGCTACCTATAATGTTACAACCAATTACTATTTGAAGTATTTTTTATAAGACTTGAGGTACAATTTGATTTCTTTTAATTGCGTTTGACCATTTTTATAATTAGAATTTTTTAAAATTTCTATCTTATCTTTTAGCGGGAGGATAAAGTAATGAAGTTGATCGTGGGCTTCTCCGGTCATGGTGCATTTAGCGACAATAGTTTTAAACTCACTATCAAGTTTTTCAGCTAAGACTTTTGGGTTCAGTGAATTGCTATCAGTTGAATTTATTGCTGCGATCATATTTTCTATTCCGACCGTAGTAGCCTCATTGGCTTCCCATTTTTCGCCCTTGTTTAAGCTTAGCTTTTCTTCATAAGATGCATCATTGCTTTCGCTTTTTTCTTTGGTAATATTCTGGCAACCTAGCAATAAAACAATGGCTAGAAGCATTTTAAAAAATGTATTTGCTATTTTTTTCATATTCCAAAGATTCATAGTGTGCTTACATTTTCAACTCTTTCAATTTTATCATTTATTGAAAGTGATAGGCGTATAATGCTATTCTCCCGTGCCTTTAAATCGTGTAAGACGTTAGCTTCTAATGCAATCAAACTGCCAGGCTCTAATAGATATGTTGTAGTGCCTACACCAAAATCTATTACCCCTTTATGCACAGCAACTGTAATAGGATAAGGCGCCTTATGTGCTGCCATTACTTGGTCTTTTTTCAAAAGAATGCGTACCTCTTTGGTCGCTTCTGTTTCTAGCAAAACCGAAATGGCTGGCTTTTTATCATTAAAAACAACTTCTTCAGTCAACGATGCCATTTTCATAACTAAATGCTATTGTTTGCCAATTTATACTGGAACATTTGAGCCATTTTTTCAGCTCTAAGTTTTGCTTCATCAGCTTTTGGTCCCTTAAAATGTTGGTCAATACAATTATTGAAATGTCCCAACCACTGTTCAAAATGATTCGCTTCAATGGGCAGTTTTCTATGTGGTGCAAAAGGAGACCCTTTATATGTATACTCTTGTAGTAATATGGTTTGCCAAAAACGCACCATTTTATCTAAGTGCGTATCCCATTTGTCTTGAATAATACTATTGAAGATTGGCCCTAACATTGTATCTTCTCTGACAGCACTGTAAAATCGGTTAACCATTAGCTCAATATCCTTTATTTCTTTAATGTCATTCATGTTCATAAAATCAGTCGTTCTCATCGCTTTAAAACTGTTAATCCTTTGTTCAATTCTAAAGCTACGTCCAGTAGATTTGAATTTTCTAAGGTGTCATTTAGGGCATCTCTAATAATAACAAACTTGTCGTGCAATGGACACGGTTTACTGTCATCACACGCTGTTAAACCAAGTGCGCAGCCACTAAATAATTGATCGCCGTCAATTGCCAAAACTATTTGCTTAAGTGTAATACTGGACAACCGATCTTTATCAATTTCGAACCCTCCTCTGGGTCCCTTGATGGAATCAAGTATATCTGCCTTAACTAGCAATTGCAAAATTTTTGCTGTAAATGCAACTGGTGAGTTAATGGCAGTAGCAATATCGCTTAGACTAACACGCTCTTCCATTTGCGCTTTTTTTGCAATAAACAGGGTTGCTTTGATTCCGTATTCACAGGTTTTTGAAAACATTTTTACTTAATATTTTGAGTAAAGGTATCGTTTTTTTATTTCGGATAAAAATATCCGAAATAAAAATTACAAGTACTAGATCAATTCGTTCGATAAGTTTTCTTCCTTTGTTTACATTTACGCATGAATAAGCACGAAGCTATCAGTAAATTTCACGAGTTCGCTCTTGTTAATGAGGTGATTGATTTTGACCAACTCGCAGAAATTTTTTCAAACCTAGCGCCATTAAATACAAATGAGATACTTGGTTCTTGGAAAGGTGGTTTTTTTAAAACAGGTAAACTAATCGATCTTACGTTAAGAGACTATGGCATTATTAAATGGGTTGGTAAACACTATATTTCTGAAAATAAGGTAAAAGCTTTAAAGTATAAATTTCTTGGCCTTACCTTTAGTTTTCCTATTATTGGCCGAGCGAGAATTAGGCATGTTGAGTTTAGAGATAAAATGTCGACAGCAATGATATATAATCATCTACCGATTATTGATCATTTTAGACGAGTAGATGACAGTACATTAATGGGTGTTATGGATTTTAAAGGTAGAATTGTCTTGTATTTCTATTTGTATCGATCATAAACATTTAGGCTATACCACTAGTAATATTTCCAAAAAAGGGTTTATGACACAGCAATTGTGCTATTAATAATTTAATTAACCCATAGGTCCATAAATAATCGCCTCATCACCAATAGCTATTTGCTCGCAACTTGTAAAGAAGCTACTGCCATCTCTTTTAACTTGAAACTTTATTTGATCGTTCATTCCGTTTGATACAATAGGAAGCCAACGATACGGTAGATCGAGCTCGGTAGCTTTTGGGTTTTTTAAATTAAGAATAGCATATTTCCCGTTTCCACCGTCAAACCCAGTAGGTTTTTCAAACGACAATTCAACAGTGCTTTCGTTCAACTTTTTTAACGCTTTTAGCTTTACAATTCTCTCGTCCGTGTAATGTTCCTTATCACATTCTGACCAGATTTTATCTTTAGTCATTTGCAAAGCTGCTAAAAAACCCCCAGTGATACTACCTTCAAAACCCCCTCCCGGAAATGCCCATGCCGACGCAAAATACAAGTTGGGTACTAAGAAATCATTCCTAAATCGCTTTGCCGCGGTTAATTGATTCGTTTGTGCAAAACCATACACCGCACCACCGGGATTAGCAGTGTATCTTTTAATGGTTTTGGGTGTAGAAACTTCGTAGTATTCTATATTTTCCCTAATCCCGGGAAATCTCTCTTCCAATCGCTCTAATAAAATCTGGGCTACTTTTTCTTTTTTAGCATCGTAATCTTCCTTGCTTAAACCTTCCCAGTTTTTAAGGTACGCTAACATACAAATCACCCCTGCAGCTTTATCTGGTGGTGCCAACCCGGCATCCACTTTTTCATAATCTACAAAAATGAAGCTCCGTTTTTTCCAATCACCAGTTTGATTAGGATGCACATCTTTTAAACTCTTGACATCTTCGCCTTGTATAAAATTCGAATAGTAACGAACCCCGAATTGATCTAACTTTTTCTCAAATCCAAAATATATACACAGTAATGATGGAGAATTGGGGTGTGTCCCAATTTTTTGTTTTAATGTATTAGCGTATGGCTCATCAAGTAACGCTGGTACTGTAGGAATTGCACAATTAGCTACAACATTATCGCAAGTTATGGTAACAGACTGCCCATTTTTATTAAATCTATCGTGAAATGAGACGCCGGTAGCCTTACCATTTTCGGTAATAATTTTGTGAACCTTTTTGCCAAGCAGCACAGTACCACCCTGCTTTTCAATATATGTCGCCAAATGATCAGAAAGTTTTTGCGAGCCACCCTTTATAAAGTGACCACCGTTTTCTATAAACCCGGCAAAGGGTAAACCAAAGTAAAACATAGACAAGGTATAAGGGTCATCACCCCAATAGGCGATATGCGCTACAAGGTCTAGCTTTGTGTTTTCATTACTAATATGCTTGTCTAACCAAGATCCGACAGTATGCTTTGTTGCTGTTACAAGATTGGGATACAGCAAGGGCATTAACGGAAAGATCAATTTACCTACAAGTGGATTACGTGGTAAACTATGGGCTTCTTTTCTAATACCTGCGATGAATTTCATAAACTTATTTATCCCTTTTTCCTCTTCGGGATACTTTTGAATAAGGGCTTTGGTCGCCTTATCAAATCCATGAGGAAACACAAAATCATCTTTATCCGATAGTACACCGTAAAATTCAGGCACCTGCTCAAATTGAACATGTTTGTCTACTTCTAGCATTTTAAAAATCCTACTCAAGTTGCTGTTTTCTGCGAGGCCACTCATTTCATGTAGGCCAACTTCAATGATAAAATCACCTCGTTTAAATGTAGTTGCACAGCCCCCTGGTTTATGATGCTGTTCTAATAGCAGTACTTTCTTGCCAAATTTTGAGAGTGTTGCTCCTGCGGTTAATCCAGCCAAACCGCCTCCGATAATAACTGTATTGTATTTCATTGTTTTTGTTTTGTTATCCCCTGTAAATCTTCATGATCTACTTTAAAGCTTATTCATTTCTTTTTCAATCATTCGATCTTTAAGGCTTGGTCTTCCTGATGTATAATAAACAGTCAAGCCATGTATTGTAATGCCAATTCCCCATCCTAATAATGGCCATATAAACCAAATATGTTCTGGTGATGAGATGAGATCAATAAGTGCTAAAAAAGCTATAACGGTGATAAAAATGTACAAGTGAATTCGAAATTCAACTCTTGCTTTCGACTGTTCTCTTTTACTTTTCATAATGATGTATTTTGAATTGTTAATGTTTTTATTGTTCCTACTTTGCATGATGATGTAGCGATATATACATCACGATACAACATATGGCAGGATAACATATCGAAGGCAAATAAACTATGATCTAGATCAATTAGACCTCATTATATTAACGCAAAAACCCCGCTCTGATGAGCGGGGTTTCGGATCATAATATACAATCTTACTTGCTTAACAGCAGTAATTCTTTACATACAATCTCAGTAATATAGCGCTTAACACCTTCTTTGGTTTCATAGCTTCGAGAAGTTAGCTTTCCTTCGACAGCAATCTCTTTTCCCTTTTCACAAAACTTCTCTATCACTTCTGCTGTTTTTCCCCAGGCAACCACATTATGCCATTGCGTATCTTTAATTAATTCGCCCTCATTGTTTCGATAGGCATCGTTTGTTGCAATGGCGAATTTTGCCAATTTTTTACCTGAATCTAAATGAACGATTTCTGGATCATTCCCTAAATTTCCAATCAACTGTACTCTGTTTCTAAGCGTGTTCATAATAATTATTTTTAAATTAAACAGTTAATGCAATCGACCGACTTATTGATCGACACAGCAAAGATGATACAGCTTCGAAATTCGATTCGGTTAGGAAGTGTTTACTTTCGTTTATAAGTGTTTGTAAACGTTTGTAGTCGTTTGCAATTGATTTATTTGCCTATATTAAGGGAACTATATACCAATACTATAAGTCATTTCGTAGCGATGGAAAAAGAAATGAATAATTTAAAACAAGATCTATGGCAAGAATGAATCCATACATTTTTTTTAACGGTAATTGCGAAGAAGCCTTTCGTTTTTATGAAAGCGTTTTTCGCAAAGAGATTTCATACATTGGACGCTATAAAGATGTTCCGAAAAAAGACAGGCACATTTTCCAAGAAAAGGACGAAAATAAAATAATGCATGTCACTTTGGATATTAGTGACGAAACTAGTTTGAATGGAGCTGACTATGCAGAAGGATATGAAGAGTCAAAAGGATATAGCAACTTTGGTCTTATCATTCATACAGAAGGCAAAGATGAAGCTGACAGGCTATTTAATGAACTCTCTGATGGTGGACAAAAAACGTTGCCAATGCATACGACATTCTGGGGCTCTTATTATGGTAATTGCATTGACAAATTTGGCATTATGTGGAAAGTTACTACTTAATTAAGAGAATAAAGTATTCAATAGACTTACAAAAAACGAATACACAACAATGTATAACTATAATTTCAGCCGAAGTTGGTTGAATGTCGTAACTAAAGGTTACACAAGACCGTTTCAGCATATAAAATTATGACCAACCAAATACCTAAAGAATTACGAGCCATTATTGATGGCGAGCAAACCGATTTTATTACCAAAAGCAAACGTAACCACCCTAAGAAAAAGGCCTATGGCGTATTGTTCTTTTCACTGCTCTGGAATGGGTTTGTAAGCATCTTTGTTTTTGCATTTTTTGGCCCTTTATTTACTGGTGATGAAGTGCACTTTACCTCAAATGGCACTCCAGTAACGGCCTCAGCAGAGGATTGGGGAGAACTGATATTTCCCGGGATTATAATAGGTGTTTTTTTATTGGTCGGACTAGGCATGTTAATCTGGGGACTGCGAATGTTTTTTAGTTCTGGCGCCTATTTTGTAGGCACGGAAACCCGATTTATTAAGTATAGAAAAGGACAGGCCGAAATAAAAGACTGGGAACAATTTTCAGGAAACATCAATATGAATAGTAAAGGCACTTACGGGAATCTTGAGCTAGAACTTCGAACTGGTAAAATGCAAAGCAGAAAAAATGGTCCTAGTAAATATGTACCAGACATGATGTATTTGGCAGAGATAAAAAATGTATTTGATATAGAAAAGAAGTGTCGCATTCGTATTAAAGAAAATGATCCTACACCTGCAGTCAAAACCGACAACTATGGCTAACCAACATTGCAAAATATATTTGTCTTTTGTCTTTCAATTTCTTAAACCAAAACGATCTAGTTTATATTTAAATGTGGTACCTTAACTTGTAGCTACTAGTATTCATTATGAATTCAATAAAAAGCACCTTTTTTGAGATTTTAAATATTCTAATTGCGATACTACTCGCTAGTTTTGGCCTTAAAGGTTTTCTTCTTCCCAATGGATTTTTAGACGGTGGGGTAACCGGTATTTCTATATTGATAAGTGAATTATTGGCAATAGAACTCTCTTATATTCTTCCAATTGCTACCATTCCTTTTTTTATTTTAGGTTGGTTTACGGTTTCTAGGCGCATTCTTATTAAATCGATTCTCTCGGTCTTTCTTTTAGCGATCGTTATCCATTTTGAAAACTTTCAACCTATCACTGAAGATAAATTAATCATATCGATTTTTGGCGGGATATTTTTGGGTGCTGGTATTGGGTTAGCCATTAAAAATGGCGCGGTGATCGACGGGTCTGAAATTCTAGGAATCTTTCTAAATGAAAAGTTCGGGCTCTCTATCGGTAAAATTATTCTTCTGTTCAATATTGTACTATTTGGTGTTACCGCCTTACTTCTTTCTATTGAAGTAGCGCTATACTCTATTTTAGCTTATATCGTTACCAGCAAAGTGATTGATTTCATGATTGAAGGATTTGAGGACTATGTGGGTTTAATGATAGTATCTGACAAGTCCGAAGAGCTGCAAAATAATCTTGTCAATGAAATTGGTATTGGTCTAACCATCTATAACGGCTCTAAAGGGTTTGGTAAACGTGGGAAAAAGGAATATGGCGAGGTTATTCATACTGTCATCAATCGTATTGATATTAGAAAAGCCTATAAAACAATTGAAATGACCGATGCTGATGCCTTTATCATCGAATTTGATGTTAATCAGGTAAAAGGCGGCGTATTACGTAAATATTTATCATAACCAAACTTAAAAGCTCATATATATCAGCACTTATAAGATACTATTATTCGCCCATTTGTATACCGTGTTACCATGTGTTATACTTGGTGCAGCCTTATTAATAATGCGAAAAGGTACAACTATTCATAAATCATTGGGTCGGGTTTATATGGTACTAATGCTTATTACCGCATTCATTACTTTATTTATGCCAGCGGAGGTTGGTCCGCAATTATTAAACCATTTTGGGTGGATTCACAGTTTTAGTTTTTTAACACTCTATACTGTTCCAACAGCCTATTTCGCAATCAGAAAAGGACAAGTGAAGAAGCATCAGCGAAAAATGGTTTTACTTTACTTTGGAGCGATCATTATCGCTGGAGGATTCACTTTAGTTCCCGGGAGATATTTGCATCAAGTATTGTTCGGGTAGGCATATAGTCAACATTTAGCCAAAATACCTTAAATTTAGGAAGGATGAAGGTTTTCGCAGAGACAGATCGGCTTATTTTAAGAGAACTTACCAATAATGATCTTGAAGGAATGTTTCAGCTTGATTCAGATGCAAGGGTGCATCAGTTTTTAGGAAAACGCCCCATTCAAGACAAAGCCGATGCACAGCGATACATTGATCATACCAGAACGCAATACCAAAAATATGGCATTGGGCGATGGGCAGCGATTGAAAAAGAAACAGGTGAATTTATAGGCTGGTCTGGTTTAAAGATGAATGATGAAAACCAGATGAATGGCCATATTAATTTTGTTGATGTTGGCTATCGATTCATCCCAAAATTCTGGGGTAAGGGTTATGCTACAGAATCTGGCAAAGCTGCTGTAGCATATGGTTTTGAAAAAATGAATTATGACACCATTTATGGTATGGCCGAGCTTGAACACAAAGCATCAAGAAAGGCTCTTGAAAATATTGGACTTAAATACGTTCAAGATTTTATATACGAAGCTGAAAATATACCATTAGCATGGTACGAAATAAGAAACGATAAGAAATCATGAAAAAAAGACACTTGCTCGTATTGCTTTTTCTAATCGGGATTAGCTGTAATGCACAAAAAACCCTTCAACTTGCTAGTGGTGAAGAATCGCCAAAAGCAGATTTAAACAGTGTAGCTTGGATTACCGGTCATTGGCGTGGTGAAGTTTTTGGTGGAATTGCTGAGGAAATCTGGAGTCCGCCTTTGGGCAATAGTATGATGTTTAGTTTTAAACTTGTAAATGACAATACGATATCATTTTACGAGATCGGTCATATTCAACAAAAAGACGAAACACTCATCATGCAATTGAAACACTTTCATGGCAATTTAAAGGGTTGGGAAACCAAAGATGAAACAATAGATTTTAAACTGGTTAAAATAGACAATAACACAGCTTACTTTGAAGGACTCACCTTTGAAAAGGTTGATGAAAATGCCATAAATGTATATGTAATGGTAAACAATGAAGGAGGTAAAGCTGAAGAAGTAGCATTTGAATATAAAAGGTTTAAATAATATGGAGAAAACCTGTCCAGAATGCGGTAATAAAATCATTGGTAGAATTGACAAGAAATTCTGCAGCGATTACTGTCGAAATGCACATAATAACAAGATTAATAAGGACAGTAAAAACCTCATTAGAAACATCAACAATAGGCTCCGTAAAAATTGGCGTATTCTAGAAGAACTCAATCCTGACGGAAAAACTAAAACCACTAAATCGAAACTAATAGGTAAAGGTTTTGACTTTAACTACTTTACTAGTATCTATACCACAAAAGTGGGAACTGTGTACTACTTCTGTTATGATCAGGGGTATTTACCGCTAGACAATGATTATTATGCTCTAGTAAAAAGGGATAGCTAAAACAAGCAGTAAAACTTTGTGAAATTACCCTTTTTTACGACTTTAAGTTGTTAATCAACCTTCTAAAGTGGGGATAATAAATTCTGCCCCACATTGGGTACTTTTCAAATTCATAAATTTCGTTGGTTCCTGAATCATAGACAACAGGTATGGTGAATCCGGCCCATTTTTTCCCTGATTTCAGTTTTTGGCAATATTCTTTAGCCTCCTCGGTGATATTGCTGGAAATCAAAATGGATATTACCCCAATCCCAGACTGGAAGCCTATTGGCCACCCTTTATAGTGTTTTTTAGAAAACTTAAATGCGTCCGATAAATGACCTTCAATCAAAGAGCTGTCTATTTTCAAATCACCAAAGTCAGTTGCTACTATAAAAGTATTTAACTGAGTAGCCATCCAAATCCATCTAAATTTTTTCTCGTATCCTATAACACTAGGACTACCCAGCAAACTATCTTCTGAATGATAAATTGAAGCATCTTCGAACTTCTTTTTTATTGATAGAATATTCATTTCAATGCTATTTTGCGTTTAAAAAATAAAGTGTAGAAAACTAACTATTTATTACCTCGTTGAGGCTTACTAGAAGGATAAATAAGCATTTCTTTTTCTTTAATATTATCAATCTTGTAGTATTTGGTTTTACCATCTACCTGATAACTAATAACACACTGATCTTTTTCTAATTCAAATGGAATTTTAGGCATTGCCTTGGGTGGCTTGTTGCCCACTTCATCAGCAGGATTTGCGCTCGAAATAATATCTGGCTTTTTAATCTGTGGAAAGCTTGCCAGATATTGACTATTGGTACTTCCATACTTCGTTTTATCTTGAAATGATAGCTTTGCCAATCGTCCTCTAAAATATACACTATCCAACCTTACATTCTGTTCTAATTTATCTGGTAAGACAAAATAGATATTGAGTCCGCCAGAACCCGGTTGCCCACCAGTATATTGTTGGCAAGAAACATCCATAGTCATAGGGGCTTTCTTTTCCAATTTATATCCTCCACATTGTGATGCACTAAATAACATAGCGAATATTCCTATAGATTTTGTTATGATTGCTGCGATCTTCATACGTCCTGTTTATCAAGTAAGTTTCAAAATTAATGCCAAAAAAAGAGGCTCTTTATTAAGAGCCTCTAATGTACTAATATATTTTGTGTAATCTTACTATCCATTCAACGCCTCAGCACCACCAACGATCTCCAAAATCTCATTAGTAATAGCAGCTTGACGTGCTTTGTTATAAGTAAGTTTTAACTGATCTCTTAGCTCAGTTGCATTATCAGTCGCTTTGTGCATTGCCGTCATACGAGCACCGTGTTCTGATGCGAATGAATCACGAATAGCCTTAAACAACTGCGTTTTTAATGACTTCGGAATTAGCTGTTCCACAATCTCAGCTTTCGAAGGTTCGAAAATATAATCGGCATTTGAAGTAGTTTCACCTGCCATCGGAACGATTGGTAAAAACTGCTCTGACTGCACAATCTGAGTTGCAGCATTTTTAAATTGATTGTAAACCAATACTATTTTGTCATATTCGCCTTCACTGAATTTGTCCATGATCATTTGAGCAATAGCTGCAACATTATCAAAAGTAAGATCATCGAAAACTTCGCTTTTATTTGCGATTACATTTCCAGTTTTTTCAAAAGCATCGTTAGACTTTTTACCTATTGCCAATACATCTACTTGTTTACCAGCATAGGTTTCATTCATTAATAAGGTTGTTTGCTTGGCGATGTTCGAGTTAAAAGCACCACACAACCCTCTATTTGAAGAAATAGCAACTAACAATACCTTATTCACTTCGCGTTGATCGGCAAATTTACTACCGCTATCAGCATCCAGTGTCGCACTAAGGCTTTGTAATAACTCAGTTAACTTATCAGCATACGGGCGCATTGCGGTAATCGCATCCTGCGCTTTTTTCAACTTTGCCGCCGATACCATTTTCATGGCACTGGTAATTTGCATCGTTGACGATACTGATGATATTCTGTTTCGTATTTCTTTTAAGTTTGCCATTTTTTCTCTTTGTCATTCCGCACTTAATGCAGAATCTTTTGAAATTGATGGTAATATTATGAGATTCCCTCTTTCGAGGGAATGACATTTTTAAGCAATAAACTTAGCTGAAAGATCTTTACAAACCGCTGTAAGCGTATCGGTAACCTCATCTGTAAGTTTACCTGCTTTAAGCGTATCAAGAACCCCTCTGTGCTTTGCATTTAAGAACTCGATATAATCTCTTTCAAATTCTTTTACTTTTTCAACAGGGACATCTTTCAACAAGTTTTTAGATCCTGCGTAGATAATTGCTACCTGATCTTCTACGGTAAATGGATCGTTTTGAGCTTGCTTTAAGATCTCTACATTTCGTTTACCCTTCTCAATTACGTTCATTGTAGCTGCATCAAGGTCAGAACCAAACTTAGCAAACGCCTCTAGCTCACGGAACTGCGCTTGATCAAGTTTTAAAGTACCTGCTACCTTTTTCATCGATTTAATCTGGGCAGAACCACCAACACGTGATACCGAAATACCTACGTTAATCGCTGGACGAACCCCAGAGTTAAATAAATCTGATTCAAGGAATATCTGTCCGTCAGTAATTGAAATTACGTTAGTTGGAATATATGCAGATACGTCACCCGCTTGTGTTTCGATAATAGGCAATGCAGTTAATGATCCTCCACCTTTTACCATTGGTTTTAATGAGTCCGGCAGGTCGTTCATTTCAGATGCAATCTTATCATCTGCAATTACTTTTGCAGCACGCTCTAATAAACGTGAATGTAAGAAGAATACATCCCCTGGATATGCCTCACGTCCTGGTGGACGACGTAACAATAATGACACCTCACGATATGCAACCGCCTGCTTTGATAAATCATCATAAATGATCAATGCCGGACGGCCTGTATCACGGAAATACTCACCAATCGCTGCTCCTGCAAAAGGTGCATACACCTGCATTGGCGCAGGATCTGATGCATTTGCAGCAACAATTGTTGTATAAGCCATTGCACCTTTATCTTCTAATACTTTAGCAATATTCGCTACAGTAGATGCTTTTTGACCAACTGCCACATAGATACAGTAAACCGGTTCACCAGCGTCATAAAATTCTTTCTGATTAAGAATGGTATCAATACAAACAGTAGTTTTACCTGTCTGACGGTCACCAATTACCAACTCACGCTGACCTCGACCCACAGGAATCATTGCATCAATTGACTTAATACCCGTTTGTAATGGTTCGTTTACAGGCTGACGATAAATTACACCAGGAGCTTTACGCTCTAATGGCATTTCGTAAGTTTCGCCTTCGATCGCACCCTTACCATCGATTGGTTGACCTAGAGTGTTTACTACACGACCTACAATCCCTTCACCTACATTAATAGATGCGATACGCTTTGTACGTTTTACGGTAGCACCTTCTTTAATTTCTTTAGAAGGACCTAATAGTACCACACCAACATTGTCTTCTTCTAAGTTTAGAACAATCCCTTCAAGACCACTCTCAAACTCAACAAGCTCACCATATTGAGCATTTGATAATCCGTACACGCGAGCGATACCATCACCCACAGTTAATACCGTTCCAACTTCATCCAAAGAAGCACTTGCTTCAAAACCTGATAGTTGTTTCTTTAAGATTGCTGAAATTTCAGCTGGTTTAACTTCTGCCATTTTTATTGATATATAGCTTGGTTAGGTTGTGCCCAACCAAGATTCTTAACTTATACTAAATTCTCTTTTTAATTTGTTTAGTTGGTTTGCAATACTTGCATTATACTGCATATCGCCAACACGAAGGATAAATCCTCCAACAATTGACTCATCAACTACATTTTCTAATGCTACTTCTTTACCGGTAAGCTCTTTCACTTTAGCCAACACCTTTTTTTCTAGGTCTTTAGTTAAGGGAACAGCAGTGGTAACTTTAGCAACTTCATTTCCTTTCATAGTATCGAAAAGAAATACATATTTATGCGCTACATCTTGCAACAAATCAATTCGCTTATTAGCAAGTAACACATCGAAAATTCCGTGTGTGTGTTTGTTAACCTTAGGAAAGATCTCTTTTAAAGAAGCAATTTTTACACTACTTTTTATTACCGGACTTTGTAAAAAGCTCGATAACTCTTTATTATCATTAATCGTTCTTGCGATTGCCAGCATATCATCATTAACTGCTGCATCGGCCTTGCTTTGCTTTGCAAGGTCAAGCAGTGCTTTGGCATATCGTATTGCGGCTCTACTTCCTGTCATGTTGACCTAGTTTAAGGTTGTTTCACCCAAAAGCTTATCTACAAGATCAGCTTGTTTGCTCTTATCAGCTAATTCGCCTTTTACTACTTTTTCAGCTATTTCAACTGAAAGATCAGCAACTTGCTTTTTAAGATCAGCAACAGCAGCTTTACGCTCGCTTTCGATCGCAGTTTTTGCTTGCTCCATGATCTTAGCCGCTTCGGCTTTCGCCTCGTTTTTTGCCTCATCGATCATTTTTACCTTTACCTCACGCGCATCTTTTATCATCGCCTCACGCTCGGCACGAGCCTCTTTTAAAAGATTCTCGTTATCAGCTTGCAAGTTTTGCATTTCTTTCTTTGCATCTTCAGCGGAAGCTAAGGCATCTTTAATCGATTGCTCTCGATCACTAACAGCACCTAAAATTGGTTTCCAAGCTAATTTTCTCAATAATAATAACAAGAAAATAAATGTAATTGCTGTCCAAAAAACTAATCCAAATCCTGGTTGTACTAACTCCATTTCTTAGTGTATTAACTAATTTAAATGTGTATTAACTAATGAATAAATACAGAAGCAACCAACCGTTGCCTCTGTATTTTTAGATAAATGCTTAAGCTGCAGGTGCTGCTTGTAATAAAGCTACAACCACACCAAATAGTGCTACCGCCTCTACGAATGCTGCAAGAATAAGTGCAGAAGACTGAATCTTACCGTGCATTTCTGGCTGACGCGCCATTGCTTCCATCGCGCGTCCGCCGATGTTACCAATACCTACACCAGCTCCAATAGCTGCTAAACCAGCACCAATAGCTGCAATTCCATAAATAGTCATACTATAAAATTTAAATTAATGATGTTCTTCTTCTGTTGCCATCCCAAAATATAGAGCTGACAAAATTGTAAAAATATATGCTTGTATTGCCGTTACAACAATTTCAATAACCGTAATGAACAATGAGAATGCTACTGAAATAGGTGCTACCGCAACAGTTTTGAATATGAATATTAATGACATCAATGCAAGAATAATAATATGTCCTGCTGTAATATTTGCGAACAAACGAATCATTAATGAGATTGGCTTAGTGAAAATTCCGATAAGCTCTATCGGCATCAAGAATATCTTCATTGGCACAGGAACCCCCGGCATCCAGAAGATATGCTTCCAATAGTTTTTATTACCACTAAATGTGGTAATGATAAAAGTGAATACAGCCAACGTCATGGTAAATGCAATATTACCGCTTAAGTTCGCGCCATTGATTATTGGGATAAGCCCAAAAACGTTGTTAATCCAGATGAAAAAGAAAATGGTTAACAAATAAGGCATATACCTTTTATACTTGTGCTCACCAATCATCGGTCTTGCGATCTCATCGCGCACAAACACCACAAGTGGTTCTACAAAACCGGCGATCCCTGTAGGCACATTGTCTTCTGATTTTTTATATACCCTAGCTGCTGAAGTAAAAATGATAATGAGCACAATAACAGAAACCCACATCATAAATACGTTTCTGGTAATTGAAAAATCAAGGGGTTTTACAGCGTTTGTTGGATGATGTTTTGCATCAAAAACAACTTCGCTTGCGCCTCCATTTAGTTGATATATTTTTTCGTGATACTTAACAAACTTTTGCCCATCTTTTTCAACCACAACTGTACCATTGTCGTCATGGTGAAATTCGCTCGACATAAAAGTTGTCAGACCATTATCGGTCCATAAAATAATAGGAAGTGGAATGGAATACGATTTGTCTTTATAATCGATGATGTGAAATTCGTGAGCATCTTTAACGTGATGCATAATCATCTCATTCGGATCAAATTTTTTATCTGATTTTGCCTCCTCTTTATCAATAGCAAAACCTGCAATTGGCAGTGCAAGTAAAAGTCCTAAAAAAACTGCCTTAAAAGTACTTATTCGCATTCGTTCGTCAGATTAAAAATACCGCTCTCAAAATTCGGTGCAAATGTACATACATTAAATTAATTGACAAACAATAATCACAAGGATTATTCAGCTGTCAAAAACTGGTTAATGCTGTAGACTTCAAATGCTAAAAAAACGAAGTAAGGAATGAAAAAATTAACTGCGTCTCCTACCTTATGAGGTATTTCAGAAAGGAATAACGGTAACAGAAAAACAACAACCAAAATCATTTTTAAAATCATCAATAAAATGAAGGCATTAAAAACTTGTGTTTTACCATTTGAAAAACGAAAGTTTACAATAGAATACACAATTAATACCGTTATCGTATGAAACAAGTAAGTGTTCCATAACGGAATTACGAATTCCTTTTCAGGCATTAACGCATTCAATAAATATATATGAAGCAAGTAAAGGAGTGCTGCACCAATAACTAGTTGCAACATAAAAAGCAGTTGTCGCTTTTTAAAAGACTCATTCATTAGTTTTAATCTTTTGACATCTTAATAATTCGTCTTACAACAAAATATATAGAAATTAAGACCGCAAATAACGAACAAATAACAGTATAAATAGAATGTTTATTGGGAAACTTTTCATCCAGCTTAACCCCAAGATAAGTGCCTCCTCCAATGATTACTATCATTTGGAAAGCAATACCCGAGTACACAGCATAACTTTTTGAAGTTTTATGCTTTTGCTGCGATGGTTTGTTGCTGTACTGTTTTTGCTGCTGAGGCTCCATTTGATTGCGAAGCGTTCTTAAATGAAGTGCCCGTCATACTACATGATGCATTAAAGGTTGCGCCAGGTTCAACCGCTAATTTACCGGCTACTACGTCGCCTTGAATATTAGCGCTTGCCTTTAAGGCCAAGGTATCATTAACGGATAATTCCCCGGAGAACTTACCTTCAATATCGGCATTTAAACACTCTACTTTTCCTTTAATACTACCGGTACGACCAATTACAACCTTGCCAGATGTCTTTACATTTCCTTCAAGAGCACCATCAATTCTAAAATCAGCATCAGAGCTAATATCACCTACAATATTAGTGCCTTTTCCAATTCTATTAGGTTGTCCTGCGGTTTCTACTACTTGTCGTCCTTTTTTATTTTCTGAAAACATGAGTGTTGGGATTTAGGGATTATCGGTTTTTTGATTTCTTAAATACGTATCTAGCTTTTTGTGGATCTGTAAAATCTCGTAGTTCTCAGTTAAAATTACGAAATTTTCATGATCAATCTTGTAATTCTTATTCTTTAACATGATGTCAGCAAAGCCCTTTGCAGCATTTGCAGTTCCGAATCCGTGTACTACAACGAATAATCTTGACGGATCGTATACATCTTTTGAAACCTTTAAAAAACGAAGATCTTTTCGTTTCATCACTGCCTTAATAGAATCGACCGCCGGATTGAACGCCGCGGTATCCATTTTTTGGTAGTTATATACTAACTTAAAACTTCTTCCTTTTTCTTCATTCTTGAAATTGCTATTCTTTTCAAACAAAGGCAAGGTATTATCTATGATCTTTTGTGCTTCTTTTCCTTCCGTTTTATTAGGATAATTTAAAGCCACAAAAGTGAGTCCTTTCTTATATGCCTCGTATCCATTTAACTTGCCATCAGCTGTTGCCTTCAACATTTCAAATTTTGGTACAATATCGTCACCACTAAATTGATCTATAAACTTCTTACTTTTTGTAATAACCTCCTCATAGTTTTGAGCCTCAAAGTTTCTGAACAAGCTACTATATAATTCTTCAGGGCTATTACCATCGGAAGCTATAGCCTGTTGTGGGTTTCTTATAATACGTGCATAACGCGATTCTGGATGATTACTTAAGATATCGTCTTTGTACTGCTCAGCTAGTGGAGACTTTAGCAACTCATAAACTTTTAGCAAATAATACTTTGTAGGAATAACCAGTTTATTTTCCGGTTTATTGGCCAGTACCTTTTCTAACTTTTCAGCAGAAAGCTCATATTCTCTAAATTTTTCTTTATAAATCAGACCAAGTTGATAATTTGCAAAATTGCGACCGTTAAAAATGCTGTCAATTACCTTAGGGTCTGCAGGAATTTTGGATAAGTAGAATTTTGGATCGTATTTTTCCTCATCAGTAATGGCTTCTTCCTCATTAGCTGTCAAGTCTTCTGCTTGGTTATTAACTGATAAAGTAGCTTTGCTAGACAACCTCCAGTTATCTTCTAACTTTCGATCTCCCCAAATACGTCTAAACTCATTTTTACCGTAAGCGGCAACCGTTGTATTGTAAAAATAGAATTGTGTACTCGCATTTTGATTACTTCCTGTTAAATTTGCCAAAGCCGATCCTGCCTCACCTCTAGCAGCTCGTTCTGCCGCCTCTTTTTGCGCTTCTTCCTCAGCTTTTAGACCCTCTATATATGTATTGACATAAGCGGCCCGCTCATCATCGGTCATATTGACCAAAGTCAAAATGCTATCGCTTTGTTTTACAATAGTCTCATACTTAATAACATCCTGCAGGTTATCACGCTTTCTTTTTATCGCTCTGAATTTTCTAGTATCCTCAACCAGGTTTGTAAGCGTGCTATCGTAATAGGCTCCCGCCTCAATATAAGCACGATCATCAAAATTTATGGTAGCAAGATCTTCGTAATTCATTGCCAACAAAATTTGATCGTTATCGGTTTTTCGAATGGATTTGTTCAAATAATCAACTCCTCCTTCGATGGAGTCTGTACCTAAATAAAACTCCGCTATTTGACGATATATTTTGTCAAGATATGGTCGATTCTCACGGCTTTCTTCCATTCTAGTCAAAAACTCACGCAACTCGACCAGATCAGTATTCTTTAAATCGACATTGCGCACCTTTTGCAAATAGGCATTAATCAGATAATTTCTCGGGATTTTTCTATTAAGATCGATCACCCGATCAAAAGCCATATTAGCGGTATCTTTATGACCTAACTCATTGTAAAGTTGACCGATAATGAAGTTATAGCGGCCTTTTTCTTCATTCTTTTCTGTTAGGTTAGCCGCTAGCTTCAACGCCTGAACAGCACTATCTTTATACTTTAAGTTTACATAAGCTTCCGCTTGCGCTGCTTTACCATCGGCATAGGTTTGATTGTCCAGATTCCCCGATTTAAATAACAGTTTTAAATTTTCGATCGCTAATTCATCATACCCTAAACGCATATTGGTTTTTTCCCGCCAAACGCGGGCAATAGGAAAGTTATCGCTCTCTGGATATTTATACAGAATGTAATTAAAAGCTTCTAATGCAGGAACAAAACGCTGATCGAAATATCGGGCTTTACCCAATAACATATAGGCATCGTCAATTTGCTTGTTGCGTTGACGACCATCAATATTCATATTGTGTTTCTGGATAGCCTTTACTGCTTTCTCTTCAGCTCGAACAAAATTGGGATTGTTGTCCTGACTCTCTAACTTCACCTCATCTCTTATTTCCATACGCTCTACCGGAAGTAGATCCCAGAAATTTTCCTTGTACTGTGAAGCCAAAGTGGTTTGCCCTTCGGTTAGTGCATTATTACCATTAAACAACACATTATACTTAGTGGTAACGCTATGAAAACTTCTATTGACAAAACGGTTTTTTTTGGTTGAACAGCTATTTAACCCTAGCACAAAAACAAGAAAAAGTAAGCAATATGTAGATATCCTATTCAAAGGCCGGTAATTATGGTATTTGATTAACTAAAATAGCGGTGATTTAGTATTTAAAACACCATTAAATTTTAACTAACGGCTAAAAATAAGATAGATTTTGAGAATGGCAATGAATTATTAAATGCTTTAGGCTTTAAGCCAATTTTAAAATGAAGGTAATCGCGACAAAACCGCTTAAAGCGTATAACATATTGCTTATTGCTGTGTCATACCGTAAAAAACGCCTCTAACTCTTTCAAAGTCTCAGGAGTTGTTTGAATATCTTTTACCAGCTCGCCTTTATTTAAAACAACAATACGCTCACAAACATCTGTAACGTGCATTAGGTCATGACTAGAAACTAAAACGGTAACATCGTTATTAGCAGCAAGATCTTTGATGATCCCTTTTAATCGTATTTGCGTAGTCGGATCAAGATTGGCAAAAGGTTCATCTAAAATCACCACTTCCGGATTCCCAATAAACGAGGCAACAATGCCCACTTTCTTTTGATTTCCTTTGGACAGATCTCGTAGATACTTTTTCTGTCCTAGTATCTCGCCATGGAAGAAATCTGAGAAATTAGAAAGTAGCGAATCTACATCGGCTTTATTTTGATTTCTAATATCACCTATAAAATAGAAGTACTCTTCGGGTGTTAAATAGCCCACCAAAAAACTCTCATCAATAAACGACGAAGTGAATGGTTTCCAATCTTCACTTTCATCAACTCTAATATCATTGCTAGTAATATGCCCCGCAGTTGGTTTTATTAAGTCTAAAAGCAGACTGAATAATGTAGTTTTCCCAGCTCCGTTATTTCCTACCAAACCAAAACTTTCGCCTTTATTAATGGTAAGTGAATCAATATCTAAAACAGTCTTACTACCGTATGCTTTTTTTATGTTGTTTACTTGTATCATGGTATGTATTTATCTTGAGTACCAATCTCTTTGATTGTGATACTATTTTTATTGCTAGTTTTTAATCTTTTTGTTGAAATCCGTGCACCATAGCATATTTTTTCTTTCGATATAACTCAGTAATCGATGCCATTAACTTTTCTCTAAGCAACAGACCGGTTACACCAAGCACCACGAATGCAGTATTGGCAACGGTCATTGAAAAAACGTAGTATAAAATCGCATATAAAGCCATTGGCAATAACATTAATGGAATACCGACTAACCACTGTGCAGCGCCCATGCCTTGCATATTACCAATCGAACTTTTTACAAGATCAATGCGCTTTTTGTTCATAGAACCGAAGAACAATACTATCGGAATATTGACCCCTGCATTATACACGGCACAAGACAAATTTACCATTAGTACATCCCATCCAAAATAAACATAAGGTGTCGTAACTACGGCCATAAAAACCACACTGGCCATCATAAGTCCGGCCTTTGAGTCTAAATATCTTCGCAACGGAATATTCTGTGCCATGATCATATTATAATAGGCACTATCCCAAGCTGGGATAAACTGACCAAAGTTGATCATAAAAATTCCCGTCATTAAAATACCGATTAGTACAAGCATAACAGGCAGCTCTCTATTCATACCTGTGGTATATGCCAAAAGTCCGTACAAGGCAAATGCAAAACATATTATCGCCTGCGTTCTTGGTCGCTTATTTCGCCAAATAAGCCTAAGGTCCATTTGAAGGAAAGGTGCAATACTCCCGAAACGCTTGGTCCAACTTAAATCGACAGTTTTTGCCTCTTTAGTTTTCTTTTTAAGAGATTGATCTAAGTATAGCCTATTAATTAGGTATTTAAAGTTGATTTGATATGTTATAAAAGCCAAAGCCAACGGAATCAATACTAAAAGCGGATTTTCATACAAGGCATGGAAATAAGGAGCGGTCAATTGCGGGATATCGACAACCTCAAAATATTGCAGTCCAATAATAGACGCAACAACAACCAAAACAATAATAAAAGCTTTGTCGTTTTTATTAATGATGAAGTTGATAAAGTTGAGTGTTAAGATGATCAATACAATTGCCACAAACCACAATAGCACATTTACTGCGGGATATCCATTAAAAAGCAATATCACCGTAAACGGCACAAAAGCAAAAAGTGGTAAAAAATTAAAAAATGAAAATGCCGATTTACCAAGAATATAATTAGTGATCTTTTTATCAGAAATTGGTAATACTAAAAAAGGTTTAATGTTCAAAACGGGTAGTTTTTGCATAAAATATCGCAATAGCATTTCATACAAAACCCAATAGATCATGAATTCTGAAAGTTTTAAAATAGGATCAACATCTGGGAATTGATCTTTTAAAAGAAAGAACAAAGCTACCCCTAAAGAGATAAATGATACAGCCATATAAAATGCCATAAACACCATAAAAATTTTCATGGCGACATTTTTACCAAAACTGGCCGATCTAAAAAACGATTTCCATTCTAGCGACAGAAAATGCTTGAACATATATAGTTAGTTTGATGTATAGGTAGTAAAGTTGTTGGTTTTGTTACAAACTTTAAGGGATTCAAATTTACAGCTATGTAGAAACTATTGCGAACTTGTTTCCTATTTTTGCACAAAATTGCAATTTATGAGTCAGTTCCACTCGTTAAGAGTTCAAGAAGTGCGTCGCGAAACGCCTAGTTCAGTTTCAATTTTATTTGAAGTACCTGCCAATGTGAAGTCCGATTTTAACTTTAAAGCAGGCCAATATATCACCATAAGACACACTATTCAGGGCGAAGAAGTACGCCGTGCATACTCTATTTGTAGTACTCCACATAGTGGAAATTTACGAGTAGCGGTAAAAGAAGTAGCCGATGGTACATTCTCTAAATACGCTAATAACGAGTTGAAAGCTGGTGACTTTTTAGATGTCATGTTGCCCGATGGTCGATTTATTTTTGAGCCATCAACCGCCAGCAAAAACATCGCTGCCTTTGCAGCTGGTAGCGGAATCACGCCTATTTTAAGCATTGTAAAATCAGTTTTAGAAAAAGAAGCTGAAAGCAACTTCGTTCTGGTTTACGGGAATAAAAGTCCTGAGGAGACCATATTTCTTCACGAATTGCAGCGATTGCAAGAACAATTCTCAGACAGGTTTTTTCTTCACCTTATCTATAGTAAAGCAAATGAGGAAAATGCGCTTAAAGGCCGTATAGAAGGCTCTACTGTTAATTACGTACTTAAAAACAAGCATGTAGCCTTTGCTTTTGATGCATTTTATCTGTGCGGACCTGAACCGATGATTAATACCGTTTCTGACAAATTGAAAGAAAATAATATCGCTGAAGAAAAGATATTTTTTGAATTGTTTACGGAATCTACCGACATCGAAACTATTGAAGTCGCAGAAGATGGCATGGCACATGTTACCGTTTTGGTTGATGATGAAGAGACGAGTTTTACTATGGAACAAACCAAAACCATTTTAGAAGTTGCTCTTGACCATGATGTTGATGCACCATACTCTTGCCAAGGTGGCGTTTGCAGTAGTTGCATTGGTAGAATTACGGAAGGTAAAGCGGAAATGCGCCAGAATAATATTTTGACGGATAGTGAAGTTGCTGAAGGATTGATTTTAACCTGCCAGGCGCAGCCAACTACG
Organism: Spongiivirga sp. MCCC 1A20706; assembly: GCF_046524175.1. Lineage (NCBI taxonomy): Bacteria > Pseudomonadati > Bacteroidota > Flavobacteriia > Flavobacteriales > Flavobacteriaceae > Spongiivirga > Spongiivirga sp. MCCC 1A20706. The sequence continues at coordinate 54,728 of NZ_JBEFZF010000011.1, read as the reverse complement.
GCCGTGGTAAAGGTTGATTACGATGATGTTTAATGTAGACCGCTTCGCTCTTAGATATTAGATCGCTTCGCTTTTAGATATGAGATTTGAGTACTCAGACGAAAAAGATCAATACTTAACCACAAACTGCAAAAATAAGCACCGAAGCAATTTTGGAATTTGAGGTTTGAAAATTAGCTTTTTAAGCTAATAAGCTTACAATCTTCTTAACCACTTCTGAAGGTTCAATACTAGCAATTGTGTTTTTATACTCAGCAGGAAATTTATTGCCGTAAACAGAGGTCGGGATTAGCGGATATTTTGTTCTATCAGCCAATATGCAATTATCAGCTTGTCCAAAAGGAGCAAAACCCGCAAACGGATGCGTAACACCCCAAAGTGTAACTGTGGGGACTCCATACATGGCTGCTAAGTGTCCGTTACCGGAGTCCATAGAAAGCATTAAATCAAGATTTGAAATAAGCCGTAGTTCTTCTTGAAAACTTAGTTTGCCAACTATGTTAATTGTGTGTTCATATTTACTGGCCATATTATTTAGCAAGTCTCCTTCTTTTTTTCCTCCACCAAATAACAACAACTTGTACTTACTGGTTTCAGAAAGTGATTCAATTACTTTCATCAGTTGTGCTAACGGATATGATTTCGATTGGTATTGTGCAAAAGGTGCAATCCCGATCCATTGCTTACCATCATGACCAACCAAATTTTGAATAGTCGGGTTCAATTCCATTTTAACTGGAAACTTATGCTTTGAAAGATCTACTTGAAGACCAAGTTTCCTAAACACATCCGCATAACGCTCATGAGTCGTTTTTAGTTGTTTAAATGATGATATATTACCGCTAGTTAGTGCTTTTTTTGCTGCTCTACCTTTATCTATTTGAATTACCTTGGTAAGGTATATTTTAAAGAAGAATTTTAAAATATTAGACCGTAACACATTGTGAAGGTCAGCCACAGCATCAAAACGAAGTAGTCGTAACTCCTTTGACAGTTTGAATAAGCCAAGAAAACCTTTATGCCTTCCTTTTACATCAGCTTCAACAAATAAAACATTAGGAATATCATTAAAAAAAGGTTTAAAAAAAGCTCTTGACAATACCGTAATGTGTACCTCCGGATTTTGCTGAACAACAGATCGAATAACAGGAACAGTCATCGCGACATCGCCCATAGCTGACAGGCGAATAACAAGGATGTTTTTGGGTGGTTTTACAACTGATAGTTTCATTTATCAACCTTTTCTTGTAGTTCTTGATTACTTAAGTTTGCTGACTGGAAAGTCACTTTAATAATTGATAACTTTATTCATTTTCTTTGCTCGCCCAAAGAAAACGAACCAAAAGAAAAGGCGCTTTTTCCTAGGCATTTTTCAGCAATGCTGAAAACCGAATTGATTTTCCTAAAATCTTTCCAAGGTTTCAAGATTTTTTAACGGAAAACAAATTCTATGACCACAGAAAAAGAGTTAAAAATTATTTTTGCCCTCTAAGCACCGGATTCAGCTCATCGTCATTATACATTTTCATCTGTTTGTAGACTTTCATGTATTTATTTCCTACTTCAATATCTGCTAATAATTGATCGATGGCAGTTGAAAGGTCAACTCGTTGCTCTAACAACACATCTAATTTATTCTTACATGCTGCCTTATGTTCTGGTGTAGCATCAGTTCTGTTTACCTCTTCTTGCATATGATAAATCTTTAATGCTAAAATTGATAAACGGTCTATTGCCCATGCCGGACTTTCAGAATTGATCGTTGCATTGCTTTTAGCAGTCACATTTTTATACTTCTCTAAAAAGTAGCTATCAATATATTCAACCATATCGGTACGATCTTGGTTAGAAGCATCGATTTGACGTTTTAATTTCAAAGCTCCGACCGGGTCGATATCAGGATCCCGAATAATATCTTCATAGTGCCATTGTACGGTATCGATCCAACATTTTCTGTATAACAGATGTTCTATAGTATCCGCAGAAAATGGGTTTTCAAACGGCTGATCAACCGAATCAATTTCATGGTATTTATCAATTACTTGTACAAAGGTATTATTAGCAAGTTCAGTAAACATAATATGGTCTTTTCTTGCGTCAAAGATACTTTTAATTCTGTAATTTTAAGCGGGTCTTGTACCAACTTAAACAACCACTATGATCGTTCATAATTTATCAGAAACACCATCTGTACTAAATACCTTTTTATCAGAATTGAGAGACATATCTATTCAAAAAGATAGAATGCGTTTTAGAAGAAATATTGAACGCATGGGTGAAATCATAGCTTACGAAATAAGTAAGACTATTTCATATTCAAACAAACCAACAACCACTCCACTTGGCATATCTAACAGTATGTTGCCCAATGACAATATTGTAATTGCTAATGTGTTACGGGCGGGCTTACCAATGCATCAAGGCATATTAAACTACTTTGATAAAGCTGAAAATGCATTTATTTCGGCATACCGACATCATGGGAAAGACCCTTCAAAATTTGAAATTATTGTAGAGTACTTAGCTTCACCATCTTTAAAAAACAAAGTTCTTATTCTGGCAGACCCGATGCTGGCGAGTGGCAAGTCGATGGTCAATGTTTATAAAGCTTTATTTAAGATGGGGAAGCCTGACGCTATGCACTTAGCGGCTGTTGTCGCTGCCCCTGAAGGTATTGAATATATTAGCAATCATTTTGATGATAATACACATTTGTGGGTTGGTGCTATTGACGAAAAGCTCAATGATTACGGCTACATTATCCCCGGATTAGGAGATGCTGGCGATCTTTCTTTTGGTACAAAATTACAGCACTAATAGTATAATTGGGAGTAAAAGTGTTATCCACAATATTCCTTCTTGAAGCCAAACACGTTTTAGATTTTCTAGGTAGTTCGTTACAAAAACAGCAAGCGGAAATATGATAAAAATAAGCTCTGACCCATTTTTATCAGGGGCGACCAATGCGATCATGATCGCAATGGTTAATGATACCAGAATCAAGAAAATAGAGTTTTGTATTTGGTATGTTTTTTTTCGTTGCTCTTTCAAATAAACCAATAATGAGGCTGCAAAAAGCAATACTAAAAATCCGAGGCCAATCGTTATACTTTTTTGGGATAAATAAGGTGAGAAATCGAAATTCTTTCGATTCCCAAAAAGGCTATTCATCATTTCTAGATTATCAGTTAAAAATAATATTGCAAAAATGAAAAAGGCGGTAAGCAATATCGTTATCGGTGGTACCAGCCAGTTTTTATAATCTTCAGAAACATATAGCAAAATGGTAATGAAAATGAGTAATAAAAATAAGATACTCCAAAAGTAAATTATGGTTGCCAACACGATCCAGAACGTTGCATCAAACAGTTTTCGTTTTACATCAATCAATGATCGAATACTAATGGTGCGGCGTATTGCCAAAATGATCAGCATATTTGACACAATTACTCGCCAGTCTAAAAAGATGGAAGGAAACAGCACCATAAAAAGTAAAAACAACAGAATTACATATGAATTTTGTTGTGTTAGCGAATTGCGCTTCGAGATAAAATCAATTAAAAAAACAGCAAATAAGAGGGCGAAAAGTCCCACTCCCCATTGAATAATAACGGGAGCGGTAATCAAGGCATTCAAGGAGAATATATTATATGAAAGGTAACTTAGCCCGATAATCACCAAAACCAATACAAAATTAATGGGTTTCGATTTGCTAAAAATGCTTGATATCAACATGGGTTTTTGTACTTTTGCCCTGTAAAAATAGGTAAAACCCTAATTTTAAAAAGATGAAAGATTTTTTTTACGGAATAGCAGACTTTTTTGTGAATTATGGCTTCGCACCATATGATGCGCTAAGAGCGATGGAGTTAGAAAATTGGTGGACTGCTAATGTATTTAGCTGGTTGTTTATTATCATCGGCTTTGTTGCCTTTGGTTACTGGATGAAGCAGTTGCAAATATTCAACGACAATAACGAAGAAGACAAGTCAATTTCAGCGCATTCTTTCTTATAGATCGAAGCCAATATCTTTACGATAATACATCTTATCAAATGATAGTTTTTCTAGATTTTGATAAGATTTTTTTATAGCTTGTTTAAAATCATCTCCGAATGATGTTACCGCAATAACACGCCCACCATTGGTAACAACTTTACCATCTCTAAGTGCAGTACCAGCTTGAAATACTAATGAGTCTTCAATAGTATCAATTCCTACTATTTCCTTTCCTTTTTCATATGCTTCAGGATAACCACCTGAAACTGCCATAATCGTAGCAGCTGATCGGTCATCGATATCAAGAGTCACCTCATTCAATCTCTCTTGAGATACCGCTTCAAAAAGTGATACAAGATCATTCTTTACTCGGGGTAAAACTACCTCGGTTTCAGGATCACCCATACGCACATTGTATTCAATGACAAAAGGATCATTCCCCACCTTTATTAAACCAATAAAGATGAACCCTTTATAAGGAATATGATCTTTTTGAAGTCCGTTTACAGTTGGTTTAATAACCTGTTCTTCTATTTTCTCCATAAAAGAAGCATCCGCAAAAGGTACTGGAGAGATCGCCCCCATACCTCCGGTATTCAAACCTATGTCTCCTTCACCAATACGTTTATAATCTTTAGCAGTAGGTAATGTTAAATAGCTCTTTCCATCAGTTAATACGAAAACTGATAGTTCTATTCCTGCTAAAAATTCTTCTACGACTACAGTAGTGCTTGCAATACCAAATTTTTGATCAATTAACATTGATCTAAATTCTTTTTTAGCTTCTTCTAAATCGCTAATAATTAAAACCCCTTTTCCAGCAGCTAGTCCATCTGCTTTTAATACATAGGGCGCTTTTAAAGTTTCCAGAAATTGGCAGCCTTTATCAACTGTTTCTAAGGTGAAACTTTGGTACCCTGCAGTGGGAATACCATGTTTTACCATAAATTCCTTGGCAAACTCTTTACTACCTTCTAAAGTTGCTCCCAGTTTTTCAGGTCCTATTACAGAGACATCTTTTAGCTCAACATCTGTACGAAAAAAGTCATGAATACCCTGTACTAATGGATCTTCAGGTCCGACTACAACCATTGAAATATCTTGGCTAAGTACCAATTTTTTTACGGCATCAAAATCAGTTGGTGAAATTGCAACGTTTGTAGCAATATCTCTGGTACCAGCATTACCTGGAGCTACATAAAGGTGATTACATTTTGCGCTTTGCGCAATTTTATAAGCGAAGGTATGCTCTCTGCCACCAGAGCCTAAAATAAGAATATTCATTTTATTGAATTTGAGTGGCAAAAATAAGCTTTGTTATAGCGATGTTCAAATTAAAAATAACCGCATGGTATTTTATGTAAGACCGTTTATCGCCTAGTCGCTCCTATTGATAAGAAAGCTTTATTTCTCACAAAAAGAACAACCATACCAATACTAGTTTCTGATGATTCTACTACTTAAAATACTGCGCTTTTTTAGTAGTAAGGGAATGATAATAGATAAGAACACAATACCGTTAAAACGCACCAACATTGACTCAAAGAATAAGGATACGAATAGAATAAGAAATACTGCAAACTCATTTTTACTTCGTCTTAAACGCTTTCCTAGGACAATAAAAATTGTAATTAATACTCCCAATCCTAGTATTCCAGTTTGAAGCATCGTTTGCAAAAATTGGTTATGCGCATTGTATTTCTCTTCCTTATTTCTATTATATTCCAACTCCTCATATTTATCGATTAAAACCTGATTTGCATCCCCTAAACCATAACCGAAAATAGGTTGTTCTTTGATTAGTTGTACACTGGCATCCCAAGATTGAAGCCGAGACTTTTCTGATGCTAGTTCATTGTATTGTTCTGTGCGATCATAATCCTTTATCCGTTGATAAAAGTCAAATATTCTTGGGTTATTTAGAAAAACAATTAAGCCTAATAGTAAAATGACCAATGCCATATATTGTTGGTTCTTGTCTCGGATTTTGATGACAAACAACAGCGTCATAATAAATAATACTAAATATGCTGCCTTTGACGCCAACAGAAATATGTAAAGAAAGAGAATTAAGAGTACAACCAATTGCAATACCGATTTCATCTTCTTTTTCAGATAATAACTTAGTACCAGCAATATATAGAGTGATAAATAGCTGGGATTGACCAAACTAGAAAACTGACCTCCTATGAAGTTATCAAATCCATACGCTATGCTATCGAAAAACCCGTAAACACTATTATAGTCTACCTTGTCAATATCTGCCAATGAGTCTTGTAGCGCAATTCCAACATTTACAAAAAATGAGAGTATGAGGCCTACCAATAAAAAATCAAACAGTTTTTTTACAGTAGAAGCATCTTCTTTCACAAAAAGAAAAATTATCGGGAAAAAGAGCAGTGACAACGAACGAATTAATAACTCTATGCCTGCAGAAAGATCATGAGTATAAAATAAACTTAAGGCGCCAAGCACAAAATATAACGGCAGCAGTAAAAGTGCCTTATTATCGGAAACGAAATCAGTTTTCGATTGAAAAATATTAACCACACCAAGAGCAATTGCACCCACAAAAAATGGTGTGGGTAAATTTATTCCGAGCGGAAGCAACAAAAACGCAACATACAAACTATTCCAAAAAATGGTACGAATCCAATTACTTTTTTCAAAATAGAATATGTCGGTTAAATCTGGCATATTGAGGTTGATAACACTTCTATTTCTTTAATCAAAAAGCAATTATCGGCTGTATTTTTCGAAATCTTTATGTTCCTTTTTATTAAGTTCTTCCTCTGTAAGCGTTTTAAAATACTCAAAGGTTTTTTTCATCCCTTCTGTGCGATCTACCTTAGGTTCCCAACCAAGAATTTCCTTTGCTTTAGAAATATCTGGCTGCCTTTGTAATGGGTCATTTTGAGGTAGCGCCTTATACGTAAGTTTTTGATCAGTACCTGTAAGTTTTATGATCTCCTGAGCAAAATCTTTAATTGTAATTTCATGCGGATTTCCAATATTCACAGGAAGCGCATAATCACTTAGCAGTAATCGGTAAATCCCTTCAACCTGATCATCAACATAACAGAAGGATCTGGTTTGAGATCCGTCGCCAAAAATAGTCAAATCTTCTCCACGTAAAGCCTGCCCCATAAAAGCAGGAATTACTCGACCATCATTCAGTCTCATTCTTGGTCCATAGGTATTAAAAATACGAACAATACGAGTTTCTAATCCATGATAACGATGATAAGCCATGGTAATAGATTCTTGAAACCGCTTAGCCTCGTCATATACCCCACGTGGGCCAATAGTATTTACATTTCCATAATATTCTTCTGTCTGTGGATGGACCAACGGATCACCATACACTTCAGAAGTAGAAGCAATTAATATCCGTGCTCCCTTCGCTCTTGCCAACCCTAGTAAGTTATGAGTCCCTAAGGATCCAACTTTTAATGTTTGAATAGGTATTTTTAAATAATCTATCGGACTTGCAGGTGATGCAAAATGTAAAATATAATCCAATCTTCCCGGGACATGTACAAAAGTAGATACATCATGATGATAGAACTCAAAATGTTCATTCTTGAATAGATGTTCTAGGTTTTTAAGGTCTCCAGTAATTAAGTTATCCATCCCTATTACCTGATGGCCTTCTTTTATGAAGCGATCACATAAGTGCGAGCCTAAGAAGCCTGCTGCTCCTGTAATTAGTACTTTCTTCATGTTATTATATCCTTTCTTCCTATCGAATAGTAGGTGAAATCTTCTTTTGATATATCTTCTAGGTCATATAGGTTTCTACCGTCAAAAATTAATGGATCATTTAAATTTTCTTTTAGCTTTTTAAAGCTAGGCGTTCTAAAAATACTCCATTCGGTACAAATTAATAGTGCATCTGCTCCTTCCGTGGCTTCATACATACTTTTGGCAAATGCTATTTTATCTCCCAAAAGGCGCTCAACATTATCCATAGCTTCGGGATCAAAAGCAGTAACTTTAGCCCCAGCATTCACCAACTCTTCAATCATATATAAAGAAGGAGCCTCACGAATATCATCTGTTTCCGGTTTAAACGCCAATCCCCATATTGCTATATTTTTATCTTTTAAGTCTCCGTCAAAATGTTCTAGCATTTTAGGAAATAATGCTGTTTTCTGAGTCTGATTTACGTTTACAACTGCATCGAGAATCTTAAAATCATAATCATTGTCTTTAGCGGATTTATGCAATGCTTTTACATCTTTTGGAAAACAGGAACCTCCATAACCGATACCTGGAAATAAGAACCGCTTCCCAATTCGAGAATCCGTTCCCATACCCCTTCGGACCATATCTACATCTGCACCAACTTTTTCACAGAAGTTGGCAATTTCATTCATAAAAGTAATCTTAGTCGCTAAGAAAGAATTTGCTGCATACTTGGTCAACTCAGCTGACTTCTCATCCATAATAATTATTGGATTCCCTGAACGAACATATGGCTTATATAGCTTTTTCATAAGTCCAATTGCCCTTTCCGAGCTTGATCCAACGACGATACGTTCTGGCTTCAGGAAGTCATCTACGGCAAACCCCTCTCTTAGAAACTCTGGATTTGAGACCACATCAAATTCAACATTTGTATTTTTTGTTATGGCAGCTTCAACCTTTTCGGCAGTACCTACTGGAACAGTACTTTTATCAACAACAACCTTATAATCGGTAATCATTTTCCCTATATCATCCGCTACCCCTAGCACATATTTTAGGTCAGCTGAGCCGTCTTCACCTTCTGGAGTTGGAAGGGCCAAAAACACAATCTCTCCATGATCAAGTCCTTCCTTTAAAGAAGTAGTGAACTTTAATCTTCCCGCTTTAATATTTCGTTCAAAAAGTACATCTAAATGGGGTTCATATATTGGAACCTCCCCTTTTTGCATTTTTTTTACTTTATTTTCATCGATGTCAACACAAATGACCTCATTACCTGTTTCAGCAAGACATGTTCCTGTCACTAAACCTACATACCCTGTTCCTATTACTGCTATTTTCATTACTTAATGTTAATAGTCGTTTATCATTATAGTTAAAAAATCTAAACTAATGACAATATTTTCATACACATTACTTCTTACGTGAAGCTGCTATTAAATGAGTTCAAAGGAATTTGAATTCTTTTGAGATTGGTAAATTATAATTAATATGCTTTAGCTTCACCCTTCAAAGCATTAAGAACAGTTTGTATAATAATCTTAATATCCAAAAACAACGACCAATTCTCTATATAAAATACATCAAATTTAATTCGGTTTTGTATGTCATGGTCTTTCTCTATTTCTCCTCTATATCCCTTCACCTGCGCTAAACCTGTGATGCCAGGTTTAACTAAGTGTCTAACCATATATTTATTAACCTTACTCGCATAAAGGTCAGTATGTTTAACCATGTGTGGTCTAGGCCCCACCACAGACATATTCCCAAATAACACGTTATAAAATTGAGGTAATTCGTCAATACTTGTTTTACGAATGAATTTACCAATTTTAGTTACCCTCATATCATTTTTGGTTGCTTGGATTGCATCAGCATTTTTATTTGGTGTCATTGATCTGAACTTATAGCAAGCAAATTCTTTATTATCTACTCCATTTCTCATCTGTTTGAAAAATATTGGTCCTTTAGATTCTAATCGAATTAATAAGGCCATTAAAGGTGTAAGCCAAGACATAATTCCAAGTATAACAATCAATGAAAATACAATATCAAATCCTCTTTTTAATAAAGAATTAACCTGTCCATCTAATGGTATGTCTCTTAAAGATAATATGGGGATGTAGTCATAATACTCAAATTTTAACTTTTTAGTATAAATGTTTTTATTATCTGGAATAAATTTTAATGTCTTTAAGTTATTATCTACATAATTTATGAACTCTGATATTTCTTTATTAGTTAACTCATCAACAGAACAATAAATTTCATCTATACCGCTCTCAGATATAAAACCAAAACAATCTTCAATATTGAAAGAATCTTCTTTTGGACAAAATTGTTTTACGAAGTGATAACCATATTCAGGAATATCATTGAAGACGTCTATTAATTGATCTGTTTTTTTGTTCTTTCCAATTACCACAACTTGTCTAAGATTGCCCTTAACCTTCTTTCGATAATTCATTAGAAGAACGTAGTTTATAAATTTTAAAACAAATATTGAAATGAAAACAGAAATGAAAAAAACTGCTAGCATCCATCTACTAATAATTGGTTGTTTGAAAAAACCAATAAATGCGTATAGTGTTAGGAATAAAAAAACAAATTGCCTGAAAAGCAATTTTAAAACATATGTAACTTTTGTATATCTAAAAACCTTATAAAATTCGGTCTTAAAAGAAATAATCACCCAGATTACTGATATATAAATATGAAACAATAAAGGCGATTCAACTTGAATAGGTATTAAATAGGTAAGAAGGTTGATAACCAACAAATCTACTAACATAGAAATTGGGTTGATAAAACCTGAATATCTTCCTTGTTTAAATATCAATATACTTTCTATTTACTTTTACGAAAAGAGATGAAAAAGTTTGCCAAAAATTAAAAATTGAAACTATTTAGAATAATACATTTCTTTAAGAGTACTTTCAAGAGTTAAATTTTGCTTATCAAAACCAACTAATTTAACCAATTTATCTGTTGAGCCTTTCAGTTCCTTAATTTCGTTTTTTCTAACAAATTTTTTATTTACTCTAACTTCTATTTTATGACCAGATATTTTTTCTAAATTATCAAGAATATTCTGTATCGCATACGTACTTCCTGTTGCAATATTAACTACTCCCGATTTAAATTCAGAATTTAATAGTTTAATATAAGTCTTAGTTAGAAACTTCACGTTATTATATTCCCTAAAAGTATCCAGATTCCCAAGTTCAATAAAAGGCTTTTTTTCAATAAAATGTTTCACAATTTTTGGGACCAAAAAATTTGACTCTTGCCTTTCACCAGTATAATTAAATGGTCTCGTAATTATAACATTAAACTTTTTAAAATAATTTGCAACCATATTTTCCATAACTAGCTTACTATTCCCATAATGGTTAACTGGTTTTGGGCACATATCCTCAGATAAGATGGTTCCAATATTACCGTATACAGCTGCGCTGCTTACAATAATTATTTTTTTCGGAGCAATATTCAGCTCTTCAAGCACCTCGAATATTGAAAGGGTTCCAATAACATTCGTATTGTAAATTTGTGATATGTCCTCTGAGGCAACAAATGAAATTGCAGCCAAATGAATCAAAAAATCTGGTTTCATCTCTCCAATAATAGTTGCAAACTCTTTCTTTTTAAGAATATCACACCTAAAATGGTTTTTTTTATTAGGTTTAGTGAAAGTTGAGCCATAAACCTCATATCCCAGGGAAGTCATTTCTTTTTCAAGATGAAACCCTGTAAATCCTCCTATACCAGTTATAAAAACTTTTTTATTAGAAGGTGCTGCCATTTTGATTTCTTTCAATGTCTTTTTTAACCATCATATCACATAGCTCTTTTAGAGAGGTTTTAGGCTTCCAATTCAACCTTTCTTCTGCTTTACCAGCATCACCAATTAACAAATCTACCTCCGCAGGGCGATAGAATTTTGGGTTCACTTTAATTAGTATCTTGCCAGATTTACTATCAAATCCAACCTCTTTTTCTTCCTTTCCTTTCCAATATATATCAATATCAATTGCATTAAATGCCAATGAAACAAAATCTCTTACTGTCTGTGTTTTATTTGTAGCTAAAACGAAAACTCCCGGTTCGTCTATTTGTAACATCCTATACATTCCGTCAACATACTCCTTTGCATACCCCCAATCTCTTTTAGCATCTATATTTCCTAATTCCAGAGAATCTTGTTTTCCTAAATGTATTTTTGCAACAGCGTCCGTTATTTTCCGGGTAACAAATTCCTTTCCTCTTAATGGAGATTCATGATTAAATAATATACCACTAGTCGCAAACATATCATAAGACTCTTGATAGTTTAACGTCGCCCAGTGAGCAAATACCTTAGCTACTCCATATGGACTTCTTGGATGGAAAGGAGTATCCTCACTTTGCGGAATTTCATGTACTTTTCCGAACATTTCCGATGTTGAAGCTTGATAAAATCTAATTTTAGGGTTAATTGTTCTTATGGCCTCAAGAAGATTCATTGCTCCTATTCCAGTAATATTTGCGGTTGCAATTGGTTGAGAAAAGGATACTCCAACAAAACTCTGAGCCGCAAGATTATATATTTCATCTGGTTCAACTTCAGATATAATTCGATATGCACTCGACAAATCGATTAAATCATATTCAAGTAATACTAGGTTTGAATTATCTTGAATCCCAAGTTCTTCTATCCTCCAAAAATTGGTAGAACTTGTCCTTCTATATGTCCCAAATACTCTATATCCCTTACCAAGCAAAAGTTCTGCCAAGTATGCCGCATCTTGACCTGTTATGCCTGTTATTATGGCTTTTTTCATTTATTATGTTTTTCAATAATTTCGTTAAATGTATTTTTAATATTTTCTACGAAAAGATCTCGGTCAAAATTTAACGCAAACTCCCTTATCTTAATTGCAGAGAATACATTTTCGTTTTCTTCAAAATAATCCACCGCTTTTTTCAATGATTTTACATCCTGTTTTTTAAAATATACTCCTGTTGAATATTCGTTCAATGTGTCATTGAAAAAAGCACCATTTACGGTTTCTAGGGATCCTCCTTTTCCAAATGCAATAACAGGAGTTCCACATGCTTGTGCTTCAATAGGTATTATTCCAAAATCTTCCTCAGCTGCAAAAATGAAAGCCTTAGCTCTTTGCATATGATCTTTAAGGACTTCAAAATTTTGATATCCCATAATAATCACATTTTCTTTTGCCTTACTATTTATCTTGTCAAACTCAGGACCATCTCCTATTACAATCAATTTTTTGTTAGGCATACTGGCAAAAGCATCCACAATGAGATCTATTTTTTTATAAGGCACTAATCTAGAAGCAGCCAAATAAAAATCATCTTTCTCTTCTTTCAACGTAAAGTCCTTTACAGCTACTGGCGGGTATATGACTTTATATGATTTTCTGCGATACGTCCTCCAAACACGTTTTTCAATATATTTAGAGATTGGGATAAACTCGTCAACGTTGTTAGCTGTTGTCCTATCCCATTTTCTTATATAATGTAACACGGTTTTAGCAAATAATCCTTTAATCCCTTTCTTTAAATTTGATTCATCTAAATACTGATGATATAGATCCCAAGCGTATCTTATAGGAGAATAGATATAACAAATATGAGTTTGATTAGCATTTGTTATCACTCCTTTAGCTACAGCATGTGATGAAGATATAATTAAATCATACCCAGATAAATCAAACTGCTCCACAGCATAAGGAAAAAAAGGCAAATAATTTTTCCATTTAGTTCTGGCTTTAGGTAATTTCTGAACAAAAGAATTAGTAACTCTTTTGGGGTCTATCTCAAGTTTTACCAAGCTTTTTTCATCTGAAACCAAAACAAAAATGTCAGCTTCTGGATAGATTTTTGCAAATTCTTTAAAACAACTTTCTGAGCCAGCAATAACGGTAAGCCACTCATGTACTATTGCTACTTTCATTTATTCAAAATCTTCTGGTGAAACAGATTTCCAATGATTAAGAGCATTTTCAAAACTATATTTAAATTCAAATCCATTATCAATTAAATATTGTGGTCCAATGTTAGTAGGAAAGCCTGCTTTCTTTACACGAACTGGATGAACGTCTGATTTTTTACCTATCATTTTGAAGGCCATTTGTATAAAAAATGCTAAAATACTTAGTATAGTTGTCGAAAGTTTAATAGTAGGTCTCTTATATCCTAGTTCTTTTTTTGCAATATTAACCATTTCATTTAAGGGGACAACGGGATTTTCTGCATAATTATATATTATTTGCCTTTCACCTTTTTTCATGGTAAAAAGCATGCTCTCAACAAGTCCATATACATAACCATAACCCTTTATTACTTTACCCCCATTGGGTAAAACAAAAGTTCCTTTTTTCAATGCCTTAATCATTCTATAGACATTTCCTGGATCATACGGCCCAAAAATAACACTTGGTCTAACAATTACTAGTTTTCTTTCCTTATCTTCCATTAACCAGTTTTGATGAATCTTTTCTGCTAAGGCTTTAGAAATACCATAAGCAGTTTCAGGATAAAGTGGTGATTTCTCTGTTCGCCGATTTATTGACTTACCATAAGGAGCAATGCTACTGGTGAAAAAGATGTTTTTAATCCCAATTCTTCTCGCAAAGTCATTAATATGCTCAGCTCCTGGAACATTTGTGTCAAAATATTCTTCATACTTATGACCGGGTTCTCGATGGATTGCTGCAAAATTGAATATCCAACTAGTCTTTGAGTCAAAACCTTCTATTGTTAATCCTATTGGTTCTCTTACATCAATTTTCCTATAGATAACCTTCTCTTCAAGAATTAATGCATTAAATCCTTTAAGAGGATTAATATCACAAACATAAATTTTATCAAATGTATTTTTCTTAATTAAAAAAGAAAGAAGGTTAATTCCAATATATCCAGAACCTCCAAAAATAACAGCTGTTTTAATCACAAATATATCAACTTGGTTTCTGCAAAGATAACAGTATATAACTTCAAAAAACAACAACTAATTTGTGCTTCAATAATGAATTTTATTCAAATTTATTCTATATAAAGACATAATAAGTATGATTGAAAAAAATACCACTCCCCATTGTCTTTGTAAAATACTTTCAGTAAATGAAATCGTAATTATTACTATCCAAATTGAAATCAATAATGATTCCTTCCTCTTAACTAATTTTGCAAGAACCCAAATAATGATACCAGCAAAAATAGTCGAGAAGAAAACTCCATAATTAAGAATATTCTGTAAATATTGATTATGAGCATTAATTTTTTTTAGCTCAAAATGCTCATTAGCAATATAGGTCGTATCAAGTATATGTTGTACGTCTCCAATTCCATATCCTAAAAAAGGAGCTTTTTCGATAAGATTTAAACAAGTGTTCCATACAATTCTCCTTCTGGAAATACCGTAAAAAGGTTTTTCTTTTGTTGATATATTAAAAACTTCATAAAACGCGTATACCATTTTGTCCCTAGTATAATCTATAGAAAATCCTAAAATAACCAATAAAGCAAAAGATAGTAGCAATACAGTTACCATCTTTGTTTTATCAAACCGATTTTTCAAAAAATTAAAGATAAAAAATGGCACTATAGTTAAGGCTAATATGATTGCAGTTCTAGACGGTAATAAGAAAATCATTAGATAGAGAAATGGTAAAGAAATACTGAGGTGATATGTTACCTTTTTTTCTCCAATCAAATAGCTAATGCCTAGTATTACGCTCAAAATATACATTGAAAGATATGTATGGTGAGGGGTATAATTTAAGAGTAAATCAACCCCTCTTCCATAGTCGTACCGAACGTCCAAAATCAATATATCATAAACAGATCTTCCAAAAGCATATATCGTTATCAATAGGATTCCGTAAAACAAATACAGGATCATTTTTTCAATCTTTATAATTTTACCAATGGGTTGAAAAAGAAATGGTAAAAAGAAAAATGATAGAAACAGAACAGCTTTTTTAGCAGCATCTTCCCTGTATTCGCTTACAAAATATCCAATAAGGTGAATAAAAAAGATTATATATGCTGGGCTATAATAAATCATGTCTTTAAATGATCTATGTTTTATCCTATAAAAAAGATTATATAAAAAGAAAAGCACCAGAAAAACTGAATTTAAAGCTGTAGAAATTGGCAAGCTAAATAAAGTTAACCCAAGCAAAATTTCATTAACATTATAATCTTTAAGCATTTTTGTTTAGGAATTTAAGTTTCAATGCCAGCCTACCTCTTGATATAGATAACTTGATGGACGGGATTATCATAAATAAAATGGTGATAAGAAAAAACAATAACATTGCACTTCCATTCTCATAAAATGGAAAAATAATTAGTTTGAGGCACCAAAGAGTGAATAAAAAATAAACAAATGAGTCTGTAGAATACTTTTTGATCCATAAATAAACAAAATACATTAACAAGGCAAAAAAAACACTGCAAGAAATTATTCCAAAAACTCCAAAATTAATATACGCTTCTCCGACAAAAGTCGACCGCATTCCTCCAAAATCATCTGGATTCTGTCCTGATATTACGGATGTATAACGCATGTAATTATAATTAGCCTTAAGTGTGTTTATTGAAGTTGGTATGAAACTAAAAAATCCAGCGATATATGTTTTACCATATAAATAATTATATCCCCCTATTTCAAAGCTGTAAAGAACCCTTGCTAATTCTCTAACTGAAACGAAAAAAGATGTCGAAAAGGACATTAATGCATCTTCAAATTTAAAAGTACCCGTTAATAATTGATTAATATTTCTTGATATTGAGATTAAAATTAATGCCAAAGAACTAAAAATCGTTAACCCTAAAACTTTTCTTCTATATATTAAATATGAAACTAAAGAAATAAAAAACGGAAAAAATAACTGTCCTCGTTTTGCAGTAAAGAACAATGAAATAGACATGAACAAAATCTTAGCGAATTTTTTATTTACTAATACTCTGTAAATATTAAAATTTCTGTTTTTTAATAAAAAATAGTTAAGTTGGAGAAATAGCAAAGTAGACATTGAATTTATTGACAATGTATAAAAAGGCCTATATGGTATAAATTCGGCCAATCTATCTTGAAAATATTTTGAAACAAACGTCTTGTCTTGAAAAACTGGAAAGTAAATACTAATAAAAACCAAATAAAGTGGAATTGAAAGAATTAGAATCAATATCCACGATGAATTGGCCGAAATCAATCCTTTAAGATTAATTCTAGTTGAATTTCTCAGTCTCTTTTCTGGAAAAAAGAGTTGTAAAAAAAAGATCGTTAATAAGATTGTGTAATAAGCATATTCTAAATATTTCACACTTAATCTTGCATAGCTTAAATCAAACTGAGAAACCCATTGGGCACTGTATTCTATTGTATATTTTCCAAATAAAATTGATAATAAGATATATAATAAACCTACTGTGCAAACATTTAATATCTTTTTGGAAATAAAAAAATAATTTACAAATAGATAAATTATAAATAAGAAGATCATTTCATTATCTGTTTCTTGATACAATTCGACATTTCTTTAATATTTTTATCTGTCAGGACTCTTGTTTTAGTATCAAGTTTTGCAACATTAAATTCAAATGGATAAGACTCAGAATCTAAGCAAAATAAAAAAAATGCAAGTTTTGCATCATAGTTTGAAAAATAATCATCAACCTTAAAAAAGTCTTTATTTATTTTACTAATAATTTTTCCAAGGTCTTCAAATGAATTCGCCTTAAAAATTAACTGAGTAGCTTCATAGAAAACGGAACCTAACACAATAGCTGGTTTTTTTAACAATAATGATTCTAATCCAACTGTACTTGATAAATTTATAGATCCTAATGAATGTTTGATCAACTCAAACATATTTTGCCTGTGCGATATTAATTTAATATTAGGGTATTTTTTCAACTCCTTATAAAAAGATTTTTTGTGTTGTCCTAATGCACTTTTATGCTCCTTAACATACAAATAGATATTGGGTGGTAGTAACTTACTAATATTTATTACTGTGTTTTTTTGATCTACGTGATGAGGAGCTAGTATTAAAGTACTTGCTTCTGGTTGCATATGTAAGGGAAAGATAAAATACTTTTCAGAATAATCAACTTCATCGAAAATACGATTATGAAAAAGATCTATCTTCCGCGCATTAAAGATTTTCTTAAGTTTAAAATTACTTAATACAAAGGGGTTACCAGTAAACAAATCATACTTATGCCTTTTTGATAAATAGTACTTTCTAAATCGTATAAAAAATTCTTTAATGAAAACTCCCTTTATTGATGATGCATTTATAGCATTTTTCATGTAAGCTGGCTGCACTGGTTTATTTGCAAAATCATTAATTGGCATATACATCTCGGAAGTTACCTTTTCTTGGGAGAATTTAAGAAACATCTCGTTTACCTCATTAAAGCTATTTTTTATGTCATATGAAACAGCCGTTCTATTTCCTATACGCGTACCATAGAAAGAAATATGCTTAACCCCATGTTTTTTAGCAACTTCGAATGAAACTAAATTGTATGTAAATGCTATTCCTGTTGTAAAATAATGTGTGACATTTTTCTCAAAAAGATTTTCATAAAATAAATATGTATACACTAGCATTTTTTTTTGATACCCGGTATCTTTTTTCAATAAGTGTCTGTCACATGCATATATATTAAAATTTTCATAAGATCTAGAAATCCTTTCTATTTCATCATTTATACTGATTTCCTTGGTGTCTAATTCATCAAAAAAAAGCAGTCTATTTACTGTATTAAGAATTTGGGATTCTTTAGACCATCTATTTCCTTCTGTTACTC
Source organism: Spongiivirga sp. MCCC 1A20706 (assembly GCF_046524175.1). Lineage (NCBI taxonomy): Bacteria > Pseudomonadati > Bacteroidota > Flavobacteriia > Flavobacteriales > Flavobacteriaceae > Spongiivirga > Spongiivirga sp. MCCC 1A20706. The sequence continues at coordinate 36,207 of NZ_JBEFZF010000011.1, read as the reverse complement.
CCAATGTTTCAGACTTGCTTACAATTTCATCTGAAATTAGTTTATCAAAACTACGGATAAACAAAGGAGCCTCGTCATTAATCAAATCAACTATTATCATTTATTTTTATCAGTTTTTTACTATAATAAAATTTAAGTATGAATATTATTAGAAACGAAGCTAAAGTCGCTAATGCCGCTCCAAAGATATTGAGTCGAGGTATTAAAATTAGATTTAGAGATACATTAACCAACATTGCTATAACCGCAACTTTTAAGATTTGAAAATCCTTTCTCTTAACATATAAATCATAATGGAAAACATTTGAAATAATAAGGAAAAAAATGCCAATCAATAAAATATAGAATGTATGAAGCTCTGAAATTATAGAGTCTTTACCCAAGAATTGAAAAACTATGGGAGCTACTATCAAAACAATTAGAATAAGAATCAAAGAAGCGCCAACAAGCTGTTTAGAAAACAATGATTTAAGCCTTTTGTATTCATAACGATTAGAAAACTTACTTATTAATTTAGGATACATGACCATGGTAATTGCGCTAAAAGTAAACACCTCAATTGCATTTGTAAACTGTGCATAAGCTGTATAAACACCTACAAGTTTTTTTCCAAAAAAATAATCAATCATATAGCGATCAGAAAATTGAATAATTTGAAAAGAAACTGATCCAATAAAAAAAACACTAGCTGCTTTGGCTCCCTTTGTTATCCATTCAAAATCAGGTTTACGTAACTTAATATTTTCTGTCCCAATATGATTTATTAATAAAAAAATAAATAGAATTAGGGATCCCCATGAAAACAACGCCCATATCAAAATATATTTTTGTAAATCAACTTCATTCTTAAATAAGAAGAAATCAATCAATACATACCACACCCAAATACCTGACCTAATAAGCAGCATGATATTAGCAACTACAGATCTTTCAAAGGTCGTAAAAAGTCTATAAAGTTCTTGCCCTATATGTTCTGAAAAAATCAGTAATGAGAATACTATTAAAAATTCAATAGGCACAAAATTCATTTTAAAAATAAAGAATAATGCGACAGGTATTATTAGAATATAGGCAAAAACGTGAAAAAATAACTGATCTCTTATTTTACTGAAATAATCTTTTTTCGCAACTATTATCTCCCGGGTATTGAATACATAAAAGTCAAAACCCAAAAGGTATATTAAAAGTGCTAAAGATGTTGAAATTATTCCAAAAACTCCAAGGTTAACCTCATCAATAGAATACTTACCTAAAAAAACAATAAAAACGAATTTTGAAAGTAAAGTAATTCCTCTGAAGAATATGTTATAAAACCCTTTTTTCACATTAATATATTGATACTTGTTAGCTTATGTATGCTTCCAAGAGTATAATTAACTTGGTAACTATGATCACTACATAATATCATCTAATGAGAGGGGAGTTCCTCGCTTGATATCAATCTTGAACTCTTTACCAAGAACATTATTTAAAAACTTTGGGTGGAGTCCATTTCCTGGCCTAATTGATCTTAGATTATATTTCGTTACTATATCGCCTTTCTTTACATCTTCAACTATAAACAAAGAACGAGCAAACTTTCTATTTTTCTTTACTTTTTCAGATACATTATAACTTGCCGTCCCCAGCATCTTTTCAGTATCTCTTACAGCCTTTACCATTTCTTTAAATTCTTCTTCGTCTAAAGAAAAATCGGCATCAGGCCCCCCGATTGATTTGTCAAGAATAAAGTGTTTCTCAATTACATTGGCGCCAAGTGTCGTTGCAATTGCAGGTGCTAAAGATCCATAAGTATGATCACTAAATCCTACCTCAACATTAAATCGACTCTTGATATCTGGGATAGTGTTTAAATTTGCCAGATCTAATGGTGCTGGATATGATGATGTACACTTCAACAAAATGATATCTTCGTTTCCAGCATTTCTGCATGTATCTACTGCTAATTGAATGTCTTCTTCTATTGCAATTCCAGTAGAAATAATAATAGGTTTTCCCTGAGAAGCAGTATGCTCTATAAGAGGTATATCCTGAATCTCAAAAGATGCAATTTTATATACCGGAACATCTAATTTCTTCAAAAAGTCTACTGCAGTTATATCAAACGGGGAAGAAAAACAGATTAATCCTTCTTCCTTGGCCACCTTAAATAGTTCTTCATGCCATTCCCATGGTGTATAGGCTTCTTGATACAGTTCATAAAGAGTTTTTCCATCCCACAAAGTACCTTCATTAATTTGAAAGTGCTCATTATTTGCATCAATGGTCATTGTGTCAGGAGTATATGTTTGTAATTTTATGGCATCTGCTCCTGTTCTTTTAGCAGCTCTAATTGTTTCTATTGCAACTTCTAAACTTCCATTATGATTAGCGGAGAGTTCAGCAATTATAAAACATGGATGATTATCTCCTATATTTCTATTTCCTATTTTCATTTTTTAACTTATTGTTCTTATTATGACAAATGCTTCAGCAAATTTTTTACCTACGATTATTCCTCTTTGTTGTGCTAAAATTTTAAGGGCTTTAGGTGATCTTGGATGAGGAAAGGTTCTTTTTTCGAATTCATAGCTCTCCATACCTTTTATTTTGGCTTCAACATTTTCTTCGGAAACCTCTATAAAAAAATTGGGGATGAAGTGTTTAGGATCTGATGATGCCCTCCATTCTGTTCCTGAAGGAGTTTCAAAGGTAATTATTGTATGTGCTTTTTCATGCTCCATGGGTCTTGTGGCGGTAATTACAGCTTCAAAAGTACGCTGATGATCTATATTTACATCTCCCCCGTGATGTGTAAAAATGACTTCTGGTTGAAATTTTTGTTTTTCAGCCTCAATTATTTTAACGACATCCAATAGATCAACTGAATCGAACCTGTTATCTGGAAAATCATAAACTCCCACAGACTCATACCCTATTGCAGCCCTTGCATCTTCGATATTTTGTCTATGTTTTTTTAGCTCATCCCCCCATAGCTTCGGATCTCGTTTATCCGATCTTGAGGTAATTCCTTCTCCTAGAATTATTGTTCTTACCACACAATTACATTCCGAAATAAGCTTATGCATAGTTGCTCCCAAACCTAATAATTCATCATCTGGATGTGCAACTACTACTAGTATTCTTTTATTTTTTAATGATTCTAACATCTGCTAATATTGTGTTATCGGATTTTAGACTTGCTCTTGTAAATTCAAATTTAAAATGATCGTTTTCAAAATAGGCTTTGGGATAACCTTCGGCATCTAACATTCTGATGTGATCATAGAGTGTGTTTATCTCAGATATTTGTTCTATTTCACTCATTGCTGGTTTTCTTCTTTTAAAGAAAACCGGTTCTCCTTCTTGCCCTACGTGTCGTAAATTATCTGAAATGATTTCGATAATCATTTCTTGAATAGTCTCATTGGTTCGAATAAAAATTTCTTCGGCCGTTCCATAAAGATCTAATTCTTTTTTCAGATAAATTGGACCTGCATCCAATTCTTTCACCACTTTTAATGCCGAAATCTTAGTTTTTTTATACCCTCTAACAATTAAATTTTGTAGAGGACTACCACCTCTTCCATAGGGCAAATCCGTCATATGAAAAACAATGCATTCAAAAGACAAAAAAATTTCCTCAGGAATAATATATGACCAATGTGGAATAAAGATTTTATTAGGGTTAATTTTTTTTAGATTTTTTAATAAAAAATCATTCTTATTATTTATCAATAGCCATTTAGCATCTGGAATATTTTTTTTTAAATTCTCTATGAGTTCAACATTCCATCTCTTTTCTGATAATACAACAAAATTATTCATGGTCGTTATAAATCTTTATTATATATTTTCTTGTGTTGTGCACAAAAAAAGCTGGGTATCTTTCGTTATCACAAACTCTTAATAAATCGAATTGTTCCTTAATTGATTTTTCAATATCCAATTCGCTATCACTAGGTGTTCTTTTTTTGTAAAATGTTTCTTCTCCAATTTGAGGAGTTCCTTTAATTCCTGGATAATTCTCTAAGAATTTAATGATTAATTCATTGGTAATAGCGCCTTGTATATCCTTTATTTCATCGATAAGCTCATGGCCAATTAATTTAATGTTTTTCTGAAAATATATTTCTCCAGCATCAACTTTTTTACTAGCCTCAAATAATGTAACAGGAATTTCTTTTTTGCCCTCTAATACCTGCCAAGTAACCGGAGACCAACCCTTACCTTTTGGAAGATCACTTTCATGAACTACCAGATTATGTTTGTTTAAATGAAGTGCTTTAAAAATTTTTTCACAAGACAACAAGCATAATATCTCGCCGGTTATAACTTGGTCATGATCGTGTAAGAGAACTGCCGAATAACCAAACTTCGATTTAATGGTATTAATTAATTCTTTGATATATGGAATAATCCACGAGTTAGGATTGTCAACAAGTATTTGAATTAACATACTTCTAATTCATTTAATAGTTTTAAAAAACGCTTTTTCTGATTTCCATCAAACAACTGATGTTGATGTGTAAGTTTTTTTTCGAAATCTGTAGGAAGTTTTTTCATTGTATCTTCTACTTTTACTTTAAAATCAACAGAAGAATATTTTTTAAAATCACCTCCGGGATAAATAATATCGCTTTTTAGAAAGCCATTATATATATTCACCTGGTTATCAACATAATAACCTCCTAAAATCAACATTTTCACACAACAAACCTCGTAACAAATTGTGCTTGTAGGAACTATAGCTAAATCACACTTATCCATGACATTAAGCATTTCTTTTTCATCTAGATTTCTATATAGGAAAACTCTGTCTTTTTGATCTTTGATTAAATCATGGATGTCGTTATAGTTATAAGCTCCTCCTAAAACAACATGAATTTCTTTTACATCAGATATCTTGGTAATTCCTTCAACACTTTTATACGTTAAATTGAAAAAATCGGATCCACCAAAACAAATAAAAATAGTATTGATACTTGTTTTTTCCTTCTGCTCTTTTGCTTTTTCAATAAATAGAGGTCTCAAAATAGAATGTTCTGTCCCCAAAGCAAATTTAGTATACGATTCAGAAGTGAAATCTAAAGATTTTAATGCCGGCGAATGATTAATAACAATATCAGCATACATATGCTCCTTTGCCAAATCGTCAATATAAATTAGAGAGAAGCCCAGCGCTTTTATTTTCTTTTGATAATTGGAAACAAACTGATACCCATCGGCTATGATAATATGTTCTTCAGGAGTATACTTTTTTGCCAACCATTCGGGTTCTTCTTCATTATCAATCTCATCGGGTATTATAGTTGTTGTATACTCATCGGGTACTATATTAGAAGTGGAAGAAGAGCGAATCACATATGCGAATTCATATGTTTCTTTTACCATTTCAACTATGGCAAAAAGACGATACAAATGTCCAAGGCCAATAGAAGAGTTGCCGTCAGCTCTAAAAAGAATCTTTTTTTTCATTTCTATTCATTAGCTCATATTTTAATTCAGCTAACTTCCAGTCTATTTCTCTATCGATATCTTGGACCTCAAGTTCTGACATTATAATAGCCCCAGAGTTATTTGAAAATAACTTTCGTTCACTCCTAAAAGCATCAATATCTAACCAATAATATTGACCTGCGTCATGAAAACGGGGCTTTAAATCCTGAGATCTAGAGTGTAAGTGTTTATCCCAAACCATCATTATCTTTTCATTCTGAAATTCTAATGAACGTTGAATGGGGTAAGAAAATGAGGTCACAGGAAAAACAGAGTTAAAACCATTATTGACTAATTTATCATAAGCTTCTTTAAGCTTTTCGACAGTAATCAAAGGCGCCGTAGGATAGATACAGCAACAATATTTAAATAAATTATTACTGCCTTCATAGTTGTCTAGCACTTCGTGAATTACATCAGCTGTTGTTGCGAAATCATCAGAATTATTTGCACTTCTGTAAAAGGGTATTTTAGCACCATATTTAGTAGAGATTGCGGCAATTTCTTCATCATCTGTTGAAACCATTACCTCATCAAAAAGGTTACTTTTTAAAGCCGCTTGAATAGAGTAGGCAATAATAGGTTTTCCTAAAAATAGCTTGATGTTTTTTCTAGGAATTCTTTTACTTCCTCCTCTAGCAGGTATAATCGCTAAATTGGACATTAAATAAAATTTAAAACAGTTCTAATAACAAAATCTTGTTCTTTATTTGTTAAGGTAGGATACATTGGCAAGCTTATACATTTAGAATAGTAGTTTTCTGACATACTGAGATCTGCATCATCATATCCTATTTTCTTGTAGTATGGTAATGTGTGAACGGGTATATAATGTATTTGTGCAAAAATTCTATTTTCCCTTAAATAGTCATACAATTCTAATCTCTTCTCAACTTCAATAATAAACAAGTGATGAGCGTTATACATATTTTCGGGTAATGACTGAAATTTAGTTTTTCCTTGAAAAGCTTCTTTGTATCGTTGAGCAATTTCATTCCTCTTTTTAACTCCTTCATTATTCTTTTTCAACTGTGTTATTCCCAAAGCCGATTGTATATCCGTCAATCTATAATTATACCCTAACTCCTTCATTTCATAAAACCAACCTCCATGATTTTCAGACATGTTCTGTTTAGTGATTCCGTGTGTTCTTAAAGATGATAACCTATCATATATTTTTTTAGAATTTGTTGTCACCATTCCACCTTCTCCGCATGCTATATGCTTTACAGGGTGAAAAGAAAAAACACCAATGTCTGAATACAACCCATTTCCGCACATCTGTTTTTGCCTCTTAGAATCGACAAAATATCCTCCTGGAGCGTGACAGGCATCTTCTATAATCCATAAATGATGCTCATCAGCTAGCTTTCTGAATTCTTCAGTATTAACGGGTAAGCCAGCAAAATCGACTGGAATTATGCCTTTAAAAAAACCCTTCGGTTTACTTTCTATTAACTTTCTAGTTTTATCCAAAGAAAGTAAATAAGTCTCTGGATCAATATCTGCAAACCAAACTTCTCCGCCACAGTATCGCACACAATTTGCTGATGCCGCAAAAGTTATTGGAGTGGTTATTACACGTTCTCCTTTTCGCAACTCAAGAGAGAGAATCGCTAAATGAAGTCCTGCTGTTGCATTACTAACCGCAACCGCATATTTAGAACCCACATATTCAGCAAATCTTTCCTCAAATTCAAGCACTTTAGGGCCTTGAGTTAAAAAATCTGCTTTTAATGTGGAAATTACAGCGTCTATATCATCTTGGGATATACTTTGTCGTCCATAAGGTATTGGCTTATTTTCCATTATTCTTGAAAAGTTGGGTCTACATGTTCCTTAATCAGTTCTCTCATACTATCAATTGTCTCCCAATCGTGATTATTTCCAGAATTGTAGCTAAACCCTTCCTCCACTTTTTTAGCATCAAATGTTTCGATGAAATTCTGTAGACTCCATTTATGAGTAGCGGGCAAAATCACATAATACTTTCCAAGATCATAGGTGTAATACGAATCAGAAGGCGTTATCATTTCCTCATGAATTTTCTCTCCGGGTCGTATTCCTACTATAGGTTTTTCACATTTAGGGCCTATTGCCTCTGCAACATCCATAATTTTATATGATGGTATCTTCGGTACGAAAAGCTCTCCTCCCCATGCAGAATTTAAAGCATGCATTACCATATCCACACCGCCTTGAAGAGAAATATTAAATCTAGTCATGCTTGGATCCGTAATTGGCAAAATCCCTTCTTTGCGTTTTTTTTCAATAAAAAATGGAATTACTGATCCGTTTGAACCCATTACATTACCATAGCGAACTACAGAAAAACGTATCGGATTATTTCCCTTAATATTATTTGCAGCTACAAATAACTTATCGGATGTCAATTTTGTCGCTCCATATAAATTAATAGGTGCACAAGCCTTATCTGTTGAAAGTGCCACAACCCTCTCTACTTCAGTTTCGAAACAGGCGTCAACAACATTCTGAGCTCCTCCAATATTAGTTTTAATGCATTCTTCAGGATTATACTCAGCGATATGAACATGCTTCATAGCAGCTGCATGAATAACATAATTTACGTCTTTAAATGCTCTTATAAGCCGATCTTTATCTCTTACATCCCCAACGAAAAATCTTATTTGAGGGTATTTGCCAACAGGATATTCCTGAGCCATCTGAAATTGCTTTTGTTCATCTCTTGAAAATATGATTAATCTTCTAACTTCAGGATGTTTACTCAAAATATGACTGGTAAGTGCCTTACCTAAAGAACCTGTTCCTCCTGTAATAAGAATTGATTTCCCTTTAAAATCTAACATTTTATATTATTCAATTATTTTGTAAAGTACTATTTTCAGGCCTAGCCGCAAAACTACTATATTCTCTCGCGATTACCTTAGCTTTTAGCTTATTTTCTTTTGCGATTTTTTTTACAAATTCAAACCACGTCATCTGCTCAAAATCAGCAAAATGAATAATACGGTATCGTTCTTCATTACTTATAACTAATTCAACCAAAAACTTAGCTAAATTATTCGCATTGGTCGGACAACCTGTCTGTTCATTAGTGACATAAATTATCTTTTCAGTTTTGGCCTTTTCCAATATGGTTTTATAAAAATTCTTTCCAAATTCTGAATACAACCAAGAAGTTCTAACAATAAAATACTTCTCAAGAATTTCTTGAATATATTCCTCTCCTTTTAATTTTGATTTTCCGTATTGATTAATCGGGTTTGGAATATCATCAACTGTATACGGGCCTGTCTTCTCCCCATCAAACACATAATCAGTCGAAATATGAATTAGAACAGTCCCATAATTTTTACAAACCTTTGAAAGATTTTTCACTCCTTCAGCATTCACAGCAAATGCTTTTTTAGATTCTTTTTCGGCTTGATCTACATTAGTATACGCTGCACAATTAATACAAAAATCAGGTTTAAACAACTCAAAATTTGATTTTATACTATCTAAACTCGTAATATTCAGCTCCTCCGATGTCCTAAAAAAAAAGTCTATTTGGGAGTATTCTTTTTCAATTTTTTGAAGGCATTGACCTAACTGTCCATTAGCACCTGTGACTAGAACCTTCATATTTTTAATTCTTTTAAACAAGGCAGACCCAGATCTTTTCGGGATACAATAAGGTTATCATTTGGGAGCTGCCATTTTATATTAAGATCGGCATCATTGTATACTATTCCTATTTCAGATTCTTTATTGTAAAAATTATCACATTTATAACTAAAAATAACCTCATTGCTCAAAGCTAAAAAACCATGTGCGAAGCCTCTTGGAATAAAAAGCAAATGCCTTTTTACATCGTCTAAAAAAACAGAATGGTATTGTCCAAATGTATTAGAATCTATTCTTAAATCAACTACCACATCCTGAACCATGCCCTTTAAAACAGAAACTAGTTTTGTCTGCGCAAAATCTCCTTTTTGGAAATGAATCCCTCTTAACACTCCTTTTTTTGAAACTGAAACATTATCTTGAACAAATTGATCTTTTGGTAATATAGTATTCAACTTTTTTTGATGATAATGTTCAAAAAAAAGTCCTCGCTCGTCCTGATAAATATCAGGAGTAATTAAATAACATCCTTTTAATGGGGTTTCTTCTATTTTCATTTAGACCTCTCGACTGTATTTGAGGAGACATACCTTTTTAGCTAATTAATCGCATTAAATATTCACCATAGCCACTTTTCAACAATGGTTTGGCTAATTGTTTGAGTTGTTCCTTATCAATATACTCTTTTTTAAATGCAACCTCTTCAATCGCCCCAATTTTCAGCCCTTGACGATTTTCTATAACCTGTACAAATTGGGAAGCTTGCATCAACGATTCGAAAGTACCTGTATCTAACCAAGCGGTCCCTTTATCTAAAACTTGTACATGCAACTTTCCTAAATTCAAATATACGCTATTTACATCTGTAATTTCTAACTCTCCTCGTTTGCTTGGACTTAAATTTTGAGCTATTTTAACTACATCATTATCATAGAAGTAAATTCCAGGCACAACATAATTAGATCTAGGTCGCTCCGGTTTTTCTTCTAAAGAAATTACCTTTTCTTGGTCGTTAAATTCAACGACTCCATATCTGCTAGGATTCTTCACATGATATGCAAAAACAACAGCACCATCAATTTCCCTATTTGATTCTAATAAATTAGCCAAGCCTGAACCATAAAAGATATTATCTCCTAATATTAAAGCAACCTTTTCGTTTTGTATAAACTCTTCTCCTATAATAAAAGCTTCAGCTAACCCGTTAGGCTTTTCCTGAATAGCATATTCAAAACGACAACCTAGTTGACTCCCATCTTCTAACAATTTTTTAAATAATGGAAGATCTTCAGGAGTGGTGATAATAAGTATTTCCCGAATTCCAGCCAACATTAAAGTAGAAATCGGATAATAAATCATCGGCTTATCATAAATAGGCATAAGCTGCTTACTCACAGTTAATGTAAGTGGATATAAACGACTTCCTGTCCCTCCTGCTAATACAATTCCTTTCATATATATTGCGAAACCTCTCGACTGCACTCGAGGTGACATTTAATTATACTTATTTAGATACCAATTTACGGTTTTTCTAATTCCAGTTTCAAACTTTTCATCAGCTTTCCAGTTAAGTTCATTTTCTATCTTTGACGCATCAATAGCATATCGGAAATCATGACCTTGTCTATCTTTGACAAAGGTGATTTGGCTCTTGTAACTATTGTGTTTTGATCTTCGTTCGTCTAATAATTCACAAATCATGTTTGCAATTTGCAAATTAGTATATTCATTCCCTCCACCAATATTGTAAGTTTCTCCAGATTTACCTTTTTTAAAAACCTCCAATATTCCTTTACAATGGTCAATTACATATAGCCAATCCCTTATATTAGTACCATCTCCATAAATAGGAATTTGTTCTCCGGATAAAGCTTTTCTTATTATTACAGGTATTAGTTTTTCATCATGTTGTTTAGGCCCGTAGTTGTTTGAACAGTTTGAAGTAACAACATCCATTTTATAAGTATGGAAATAACTGCGCACTAGAAAATCGGAGCTTGCCTTCGATGCGCTATATGGACTATTAGGTGCATAGGAGGTTTTTTCAGTAAAAAAACCTTCTTTATCTAAACTACCATATACCTCGTCAGTTGATATATGATGAAATCTAATAGTAGGCTGGTATTTTCTGGCTGCCTCCAGCAGATTAAAAGTTCCTAATACGTTAGTCTCTATAAAAATTCCGGGAGCATCTATAGAGTTATCTACGTGGGATTCTGCTGCAAAATGGATAACACCAGTAAACTCCTGCTCCTTAAATAAATTCTCTATAAAAGCCTTATCTCTGATGTCAGCTCTTATGAATGAATATCTGGCATTGTTTTCATATACTTTACAATTATCTAAAGATCCTGCGTAGGTTAATGCATCCAAGTTAACAACTTGAACATGCCGATCTGATTCAAGTAAGAATTGGGTGAAATTAGAACCTATAAATCCGGCACCGCCTGTTACTAATATTTTAGTTTGTTGCATTTAAAAAGTATCTCGTCTGAGCTCGATATGACATTAGTTTATTTTTAAACATAAACTTCCAAAAGTTCAGTATTCCCATCTAGAACAATTTGTTCAGTACAAGCCGGGATTAAAAATGTCTCCCCCATTTCAAATGATTCTATCTTATCCCTTACAGCAACTGTTCCTGCTCCTTTAAGACAAATGAATATTTTAAAAGAATCGATTTCTTTTAAAACTCTAATTGCCCTTCCAGAAACGGGAAGAAAATTCGTCGTAAAGTATTGACATTTAGCAATATTTGATTCCCTATTTCTATTATAGTCTTTTCTGAAATCATCTTTTCTTTCAAAATTAAGGGCGTCCAAAGCTAATTCTGTATGTAATTCTCTAGAATTACCTTCTTTGTCCACACGATCCCAATCATAAACACGATACGTAATATCAGATGTCTGCTGAATTTCAGCTAATAAGACTCCCGCACCTATTGCGTGAATTATGCCCTCAGAAATAAAGAAACTATCTCCAGCATTAACATTTTCAAAATTTAGAATTTCGGTAATCTTACCCTGACTGAGGTAGTTTGAGTACTCTTCCTTGCTTACCTTGCGGTTGAAATCTACTATTAAATTAGCCTCTTCATCTGCTTGCATCACTACCCACATTTCTGTTTTTCCAAAAGAATCATGTCTTTCTTTTGCTAGTTCATCATTGGGATGCAGTTGTACCGAAAGATCCTCTTTGGCATCAATAAACTTAATTAATAGAGGGAAGTTATTTCCAAATCGCCGATAAACCTTTTCTCCAACAAACTGACCTTTATAATTTGCTATGAGATCAATAAGGGATTTCCCCTTTAAATAACCATTACTGACAATAGATATATTACTATTTACACCTGATATCTCCCAGGATTCACCAATGTTATCAAGATCTGTTTCTTTGTTTAACAAGTTTTGCAGCTTTTTACCTCCCCATATCTTGTCTTGTAATATGGGCTCAAATTTTATGGGGTAGTCAAGCATCATTCAATCGTTCTAACTTTATTCAAATACTTATTCAACTCTAAAATCATCAATACCATCAACACTAAACCAACTAATAAAATAGGAAGTAACACCAATTTCTTATTCCAAAAGTCATCTACTTCAACTCCCTTATTAGGAAAATCAGAAATTACGTTAATCGTACTTCTCGTATTCGCTTTTTCTTCGTTCAACTTGATTAAACTATTCTTAATCTGCTCTTCTTGTTTAATAAGTTCAAGCTCTTCTGAGTCCTTTTGCTTTGCATCGCCCATACTGATGCTAGTCGATGCCTGTTCTTTCAAAGCTTCTCTAAGTTTAATCTCACGATAAAATTTCTGTAATGTATCTATTTCCGTGAGTTGGGCTTGGTACAAGGAATCACTTAATCCAATGTTTTCATCATTGATCTTTTTTTGTAATTCGAAATAACTATTTGCTTGAATTGCTTCTACAATAGGGCTCTGTAATTTTTTTGCGACCCGAGAATTTTCCGTTTCCACGGTAATTCTGTGAAATTGAGCGTTAATATTGTTGAAATTCTCTAAATAATCATCAAAATCAACCTTTTTCTGAGAAATAGTATCTAAACTCTCTATGAATTCACTGAATTGCTTTATTTTCTGTGCTTGGTCCGAAAATGATTCTATCTCAAAACTTTTAATAGACGCTGCCTCTTCAGATGTTAAAGCTGGAAAAGTTTCTTTTAACGCTTCATATTCTTCCTGATCTGCTAATTCATTATAAAATTCAATATTATTGTATAACTGTTGCGCACTATTAAAATTAGGTTCAACAACCATTGAAGATCGATACACTTTGTCTGAAACATAATCCCAATAAAAACCTCCAGCAATTCCAATAATGCCGGCTATCGCAAACTTGATAAAATGCTTTTGAATAAATAACAAAAACATGATTAATAGGTCAAACAGCCCTTTAAAAATGTTCCCGATAAAATTGAAAAAGCGATTAAAAGCATCACCTATTAACTTGAATAATTGACCCAAATCAATTTCCTCACTTTGGGGAGCGCTATTATTACTTTGCTCACTCATAATAGTACTATGAATTAAATATTTGTTCTAAGATTTTTTGTGTTATCAAGTAAGTCGGACGAACACCTGTTGTCCCCAAACCTCCCGAAGCCAATGTACTTCCTGTTTCTAGTGGATTATCAGAAGCATAATATGCATATCGAACTTTCACATCTTCCGAAATACTGCCCCGTATTCTGCTCGCTGATTGAATTGCCTTTTGATAATGTGCACCCTCCATTTCAAGTCCGATAACATTCCAAGTAGAATCATGGAAAAACTTTAGTATGTCTTTATTTTGAAGTGATGTTCCTAAAACCGTCACCATAGACCCTTCGAAAACTTGTAAACCATTTCCATCAAGATCGTTTTTTGTTAACTCGTTTTTAAAAGGATAATTATCAGCAGTTCCTTCAAATACATGAGCAGATGGAATCATAATATCACCTTTTCCTCCTTCTAATATACCAGCTTTTCCCATTATCGAAACTGATCGCACATCTAAAAAATGTTTGTCTCCATTCGGACTATATGGTTTTAAAAACTCATCAATCGTCTCATACGCTTGTTCTCCAAAGGCATAGTCCATCACAAACAAAACAGGAAATTCATCATCTTTCTTATTAAGATAAGTAAAATCAGTTTTTGCAAAATCAATCTTAGCGGTATCTACGATCTGAACATCAATATTCGTTCCTGACTCATCTTCGATATAAATAAGTCCGTTTTTTAGTGCTTCTTTCTCAACTTTACTTCTAATCGCCTTATTTTCAGGCTGACTTAAGGTCTCAAAAACCTGCATTCTGTCATTTTCCTTGGAACCCGTTGCATAATGAAAAATGGAATTCATAACGCTATGCATATTTGCACTTATTATATGAATGGGTCTGTGCAAAAGGTTTTTCTCTTTTAAAACCCTTTTAATATTATTAGCCCAAATTTCACCATGTATATGATGCCCTAGACGCTCTCTTAAAACAGGAGAGAACGTAACAGTGCGTTTTTCACCTTTAACTACTTCGTTAATTGCTAAACTTCCTAGGTTGTAAATAATTTCTAAAAAACGATTAGGATTCTCTTTCGTTTTAAATAGCTTATAAACCGCGAGCACTTCTTCAAAAGTTCTCCCTAAAATATTGGCCGCATGGGTAATAGCAATTTCGCACTCATTTTGGTTTAACTTTTTCCCTTTTGTTACCGCTACTTCCAATTTTTCCCAATCACGAATAGTCTCACCATTTTCATTTACCAATACGCGCTTGCATATTTTGTGCGATTCAATAAATAGAAAAGTAAGATGCGTTAGAATATCATAAATATCAGACCGCCCTCTGGTAATCTCAATATTCATTTGCTCAGCATCTATCCTATAGCAATTACGTCGCCTTTTTGGAGGTACAATCGCCTTAAAATGAGATTTTGCATATCCTTCATCCGATGTTAAGTTAATAAATCGGCATTCTTCAATACCTATCGGCAAACGATCGATCACATATTGCAAGCCATTGATTTCAGCCTTTTCTTCAGCGATTGCGCCATAAATTTCAGGTCTTAAAAGCAATAATGCTTCACGCAGCGTTTCGCCCGAAATACCCATGGGTTTGTAAAATCCACGATTAAATAAATGACGCATGGTAATATACAACCGCTCTATCGCGCTTGAAGATTCCTGCGCT
Source organism: Spongiivirga sp. MCCC 1A20706 (assembly GCF_046524175.1). NCBI lineage: Bacteria > Pseudomonadati > Bacteroidota > Flavobacteriia > Flavobacteriales > Flavobacteriaceae > Spongiivirga > Spongiivirga sp. MCCC 1A20706. The sequence continues at coordinate 20,949 of NZ_JBEFZF010000011.1, read as the reverse complement.
CTAGTTCTTCCTTTTAATTTGGCGTTGTTCATTTACTGTTTTTGGCGCTCAAAGATAACATTTTTAGTGTTGACTTATTACTATTAGTAATGCTATAATTAACAATGACATTAAATACGCTTATACTCGTTGGATTTGAAAACCGAACTGAATTGGTAAAGAAGATACTATTACTAATATTTGAAATAGTCAACATGAATTTAAGCATTCATTCATTTTCTTTGCTCGTCCTAAGAAAACGAATCAAAAGAAAAGACTCTTTTTCCAAGGTATTTTTTTGCTAAAAGCAAAAAACCGCAGTGTTTTCTCTAAATTTTCTCCAAGGCTTCGAAAATTTTTAACGAAAAAAACTGCTATACTGCGGAAAAAGGTGAAATAGATTCAGCACTTTAACTGTATCGAAATTAAAGATCATTAAGCTTATCAGCAATCTTACGATCGTTTGACAGCCTTGGAATTTTATTCTGCCCTCCTAATTTTCCAACTGATTTCATGTACTTATTGAAACCGCCATTAGGCACTTTGCTTATTTCGAGTGTTTTTAGAATTTTCCCATCTATCAAATCAAAATAATAGCTGTTTTGATCTTGTAGCGCTTTATCAATTTTTTGAGCAAATGAAGACAGATCTCCAGGGTCATTTTCAAACTCAATAAACCATTCATGATAGGGTAACCCTTCGGCTGGGTTAATTTGAGGTGCTACGGTAAATTCGTTGATTCGTATATCAGTTCCTTCAACAGCTTCTTTTATAGCTTGTTCTACCTCTTTACCAATAACATGTTCACCAAAGGCTGAAATAAAATGCTTAATTCTGCCAGAGACGATAACACGATAAGGTTTTATTGATGTAAACTGAACAGTATCTCCAATGTTATAGGCCCATAAACCGGCATTGGTGGATATAATCATCACATAATTTACCCCTATCTGCACCTCTTTTAAAGTAATACGCTTAGGGTTTTCATCAAAAAATTCATCTGCTTTGACAAACTCATAAAAAATACCTGAGTTGAGTTGTAAGAGCATTCCCTTCTCTTTTTGCGAATCTTGGAAAGCAAAAAACCCTTCTGATGCCGGGTATAACTCGATACTATCAACTTTTCGGCCAATCATATTTTCAAACTTGGCCCGATAAGGTTCAAAATTCACCCCTCCATAGATGAAGAGATTGAAATTTTTAAATAGATCTCCTACCTTTTTCTCAGAACGCTCAATCAAACGCTCAAAATACATTTGCACCCAAGATGGGATTCCACTGATAATCGCCATATCTTCATAAATGGTCTCATCAACAACAGCCTCTACCTTCGTTTCCCAATCGTCAATACAATTGGTCTTCCAACTTGGCAGTCTATTGGTTTGCAGATATCGCGGTACATAATGTGCTACAATGCCGGAAAGTCGCCCCAGTTTTACGCCATTTTTGTCTGACAGTTCAGGGCTTCCTTGAAGAAATATCATTTTACCATCTACAAAATCGGCATTTCCTGTTTCTGCGATATATAGCAAAATAGCATTTCTGGCTGCCTCTATATGACTAGGCATCGATTCTTTGGTAATAGGAATATACTTTGCCCCAGATGTCGTTCCTGAGGTTTTTGCAAAGTAAAGTGGTTTGCCCGGCCAAAGTATGTTCGTTTCTCCTTCGACCACACGATCGGCATAGGGCCTTAAGGCTTCGTAGTCTCTAATTGGAACCCGTTTAACAAAATCGTCATGATTATTAATACTAATAAAATCATGATCTTTTCCAAATGTGGTACTAGTAGCACTCGATATTAAATCGTGAAAAACTTCTTGTTGCGTTTCAATTGGATTGTAGGCCCATTTATTAGTTTTCTTACGAATTCGCTTAGCGAAAATTTTGGCTGCAAATGATTTTAAAGACATTAAGCTTTATCAAAATTAATTTTTAGACTACTCAAAATCTATAAAATTTGTTGGATTCATGGGATAGCCATCACTCCATAATTCGAAATGAAGATGAGGCCCAGTAGTAAGTTCTCCGGTCGAGCCTGATGTAGCAATTACTTCGCCTGCCTTTACCAATTCACCTTGTTCTTTAGTTAATGATTCGTTGTGTTTATAAACAGACAATAAGCTATTAGCGTGCTCAATGATCATAACATAGCCAGTATCGGTTGTCCAACCTGCGAATATAACAGTTCCGTCTGCAACCGATTTTATAGGAGTCCCCTCTTTTACAACAACATCAACAGCATAATGTTTTTCTTTAGGATTATACCCTTGTGAAATGGTACCCGAAACAGGAGTAAATGGTACAAAGCCTACTTTCGAAGTGGCAGAATCGAACAAATTAAATTTATCCTCTCTTGAAACTTCTTCCCTTAATATAGAATCTTCTTTTATAGGATCTAAGTCAATTTCCATTTTATCAACATTAAACTCCTCAAATAACGAATCCTTATTCACTTCATCACCAGAAATATCGCCAGTCAATACTTTTCTAACCGAATTCAAATACATATTATTTCGTGAGATAATATGTTCAAGGGAATCTGTCTTATAGGTTAGTAAAGTCGCTTTTTCCTTTAAAGCGGTTGAAGAATAGCCAGGAATATATTCACGAATAGGCGTAAAGGCAATAAAAATAACGGTTAAAGCGATAAGCACAAGAGAACATAGCGTCCCTACAACAAAAACATTCAATCGGGTTAGTTTGAATGAAAAACGCTCCTCAAAAGTTTCTTCATTCAACACAACCATACGATATTGATGTAGTAGTTTGCGTTTAAATTGTTTTCTTTTTTCCTTCTTTTTTGCCATAATTCAAAGCAAATATAAATATTCGCCTATTATCCCTTTAGATTTTAGGCAATTTTAGCAGATTGCTATGCTGTTAATTGATAACTTGTTTGAGTTAGATTATATTGTTTTTTACTACCTTTGTTTATCTAAAAAAATAAGACAATGACTTTTTTAAATATACCACTTGTAATGGGACCTTGGCAAATTGCTATAATTGTCGGAGTTGTATTACTATTATTTGGAGGCAAAAAAATCCCTGAATTAATGAGGGGTCTTGGTAGCGGTATTAAAGAATTTAAAGATGCCACTAAGGAAGAGGAAGACACTAAAAAAGTAGAGGAATAGGATTATTCTTTTACCAATAAAAATATGAAGGTGCACTCTTGAGGTTTCACCTTTTTTTATTGAACAAATTTTTCAAGTGAAAACCTCTAACGAATGAAGGTTGGCACTAACATCTAAGGAATATCTTTTATTTTCTAATCTTGACTGACCGAAGAATGGCCTCAAGCTCAAGCATAAAATTTCGCTTTTCTACAGAAGGTGCAAATGTAAAACCTTCAATCACCAATTGACGATTATTAATGTCGTCGTTGATGATATAGTTTAAAAAAGGCCCAGCCATAAAATCTCCTTTTACTTCCCATGTCCCTCTTGTTTCTATTGCAGGTTTATTATCTAAAATTGCATCAAAAACATAAGGCGCATAGGCTTCTTCAGTAATCATATGAGTGTTATCAAGGCGGCCAGGAATAAACGTTTTACCAATAGAATCTCTCATTTTTATAATCCCTGAAACCGCAGCAGAATCTTTATATTGAATGACTCCTTTGGGCAATTCGTAAATTAAAATATTCTGACTCCCTTCTTTAATTTCTTTTTGTAACCACATAAAAGCATCTTCCTTTCTTTTAGTTTTATATAAGGAAGTTAATAGCATATCAATATTAAAGGTTTCACTTACATCGTTCTTCTCATAGGGTGTACCTCTAAATCTACCCCAGCTTTCCTGTATATCATTTTCACGAAACGTTTGTATGATCTTATCTTTTTGAGATTTTAAATTCTCAATAATCTTCTCATCTGTTGTGTCAATAACATATACTAATTTTTGCGGCGATGCATTTTTATCTTCACTAATTCCGAAAGTGACATTGTCCCCCTTTTTTATGATCAGCGCATTACGGTAATTTTTAGTGTAACCGCTAAAAGCACTATTAGGCATTTGAAGAAGTGAAAACACAGGCTCAATTTGAGGTAAACCAATTGCCTCTGCCGCAAAAATATCACGAACTGCTTCTCCTACCTCCCCTTTCCACAGGTCATTTTCTATTACAACAGCTAAAGAGCCCATCCTACCATAGGATTTTGGCAATAAGTCTTTTTTATCCGTTTTACTAAAACAACCTAAAAGTAGTAATAAGGATAGTAATGCAATTGCTATTTTTCGCATAATATTCGGTTTAAGGGTTACCCCCGGATATTTTAAGTTTCATACCGGGTTGCAATTTACTACTACTAATATCGTTCCAATCTTTAATATTTTGAATAGAAACTCCAGGAAATTTTTGCGAAATAGTCCAAAGCGAGTCTCCTTCTTCAACAATATATGTGGTTGCATTAGCAAGATTTATCGGTTTGGACTTTTTAGATTTTACAACAGCAAAGCCAGGTTTTCTAGGGAAAATAGTCAACCGCTGACCAACTTTTAGATTATTACTTCGCATCCCGTTCCATCGCTTAATGTCTCGAATACGAACACCGTATAAATTGGCAATCTTTCCTAAGTAATCTCCACTTCGAACCCTATATCGAATACGATTGTTGAGCTCTTGTAACTTAGGCAACGGTTTTTCACGCTTTGCTATCTCCGCTTTAGCATACGAATAAATAGAATCTTCATTCGAAACAAAACGACCTGATGCTTCTTTTGGTAATCGCAAATAATAGTTTTTACCTTTTACAACTGGAATAATATCTAGCTTATAAGACGGATTAAAAAACTGGAGCTCTTTTTGTGAAATATCGGTTACCGCTTCAATTTGATCAAATGTAATTAGTTGTTTTATATGCAACGTATCAGTTTCAAAATAAGGGGTTGCCAGTTTTTGAGGTTGTAGACCATGTGCATCGGCATACTCAAAAATATACATCATTGCCAGAAAAGCGGGTACATAGCCAGCCGTTTCTCTAGGTAGAAATCCTCTTAAATTCCAATAATTAGTTCTACCTCCTGATCGTCTGATAGCACGAGATACGTTTCCGGGTCCTGAATTATACGCTGCTAAGGCAAGATCCCAATCGTCAAAAGTTTTATGAAGTGCTTTCAAATATTTACAAGCTGCTTCGGTCGCCATGATAGGGTCACGACGCTCATCAACATAGCTGTTTACATCAAGTCCAAACTGTCTTCCCGTAGGATACATAAACTGCCAAAGTCCTGTTGCACCAACTCTCGAACGTGCTCTTGGGTTTAAAGCCGACTCGACAATTGCCAGATATTTCATTTCTAACGGAATATCATAATTATCTAGTTGCTGCTCGAACATAGGAAAGTAAAATTGACTGGCGGTCAACATTCGTTGTAAAAAATCGGATTTTTTGCTCAAAAATGTATTAATAACACGCTCTAATCCAGGATTGTATTCCACATTAAATGGGGTTCGTTCATTGAGCAGTGCGAGTCGATGTTTTAAAGTATCAGTCGGCAAAACAGCATTCACCACACTGGTTTCATCTTCAGAAATTTGTTTGGTTAGGTCGTGATAATCCGATTCGCGTTGAAGTTTTAACCAAATACTGTCATAAGCGTATGCCTTTTGATAATCTCTGAAACCTGCAATGCTCTTTTCATTAATAATTTGACTAGCATCACTTAGTCCTTCAATTTTTTGAATTGGTTTTTCTAAAGAATCAACAACCGCTTCAATCTTAATTTCATTTTTTTTAGGAATAGAATCTTGTTGACCTAGGCTTATAGAAAAACTTAATAAGGCCAATACACAAAATAAATACTTCATCAACTCGCTTCTTTTTTAATCGTCATCATGTGTTTGTGCTTTTACTAACGCACGTAAAGGCTAAAATCGTCTTTTTTAAGTATATTTTAAAATCACTTATTGTTAAATGCCACTATTTTTGAAAAAAGGTGTAACAGTTTATTATTTACCTCATCTTTATAGCAAACAAAAAACGAACAGAAACCATGAAAAAAATAACAACTATCGCTTTAAGCTTAATCACTTTAGGGCTATTTGCTCAAAACCCAAAAGAAAAAAATGTGGGGGATTTCTATGATGTAAAAGTATTTGATCGTATTGAGGTGAATTTGGTAAAGTCTGATGAAGAAAAGGTAATCATTAGTGGACGAGATGCTGATGACGTAGAAGTCATTAATAAAAATGGAAAGTTAAAGATTAGAATGCAATTTGATAAAATATTTGATGGCGCTAACACTTTCGTAGAGGTACATTATAAAGATTTGGAAATTATAGATGCTAATGAGGGTGCGGTGATTACCTCAAACGAGTTAATTGAACAGTCATATGTTCATTTACGAAGTCAAGAAGGCGGAAGAATTAAAGTTGGTCTTGATGTTGATCGCGTTGAAGTGCGATCTGTAACTGGAGGTATTGTACAAGCTTCAGGTACTTCAAAAACGCAAGAAGTGACATTAAATACAGGAGGGATATATGAAGGTCGCCAATTGCAAACTGAAAAAACAAAAATAACAGTTAGAGCCGCTGGCGAAGCCGAGGTAAATGCTACAGAAACTGTTGATGTAAAAGTTAGAGCCGGAGGCGACGTTGATATATATGGCAATCCACGTACGGTGAACAAAAGCACCTTTTTAGGAGGCCGAGTACGCGTAAGAAGCTAAGTATCAAGTCCTATCTTGACCAAAAGCAGAGGTGACGCAATTCTTAATTTCTTTACCGAATTTACTGGTACTAAGGTGAAGTTTTAGACAAATGACTTATTTTCGTTTAAAACTTCGCCTTTTTTAATGTTTGATGATATTGTCACAGCAATTCCGTGGGGAATTTTATTAGCCTTTACTATAGGACCAGTATTTTTTGTGCTGTTAGAAACAAGTGCTATTAGGGGATTTAGAGCGGCACTCGTGTTCGATATTGGGGTGATTTTCGCAGACATTGTTTTTATTCTAGTAGCTTATTTAAGTACCAATCAAATTCTCGAAAAATTAAAAGACGATCCTGCTCTATTTATTTTTGGTGGGATTTTATTATTGGCCTATGGAATAATCTCTTTTATTAAACTCAAAAAAGATTACAAAAAATCAGAAGATGAAACTGCTATAAAAATTGATAAGAATAATTATTTCAGTCTGTTTTTTAAAGGCTTTTTGCTCAACTTTATCAATATAGGAGTGTTAGGATTTTGGCTAGGGGTAATTATCGTATTTGGACCTAAACTTAATATGGATGCTAACCGGATCATTACTTTTTTTAGCACCATTCTAGCATCCTATCTGGCGATTGATGTTCTTAAAATACTACTAGCCAAACAACTTAAGAGTAAACTTACGAGCTATCGTATTTATAAAGTAAAAAAAGTTATCAGTATTATCCTGGCTGTTTTTGGCGTTGTATTAATTAGTCAAGGCTTGTTCCCAGGGAAAAAAGAACAAATGCAGCATCTTATTGAAGAAAAAATTATCGATCCTATAAAGAACAAGTAAACATATCATTTACTTAATACTCCATATTGAAAAAATCTAATTCTAACGAACCAACTTCAGTTTTTGAAAAAAAGAAACCACCGAGACACTGAATGTTGTGCTAGTCTCGGTGGTTTTTATAATTGTAGAGGCGCCGAGTGGATTCGAACCACTGTGTAAACTCTTGCGGAGCTTAGCCTATCCTATTTCAGCCACAACGCCTTATTTTTTACAAATATCCTAAGTTTTAGGATATTTAGCTGCATTTAAAACACCCATTTTAAAAGGGGTTTTTTCTGCTTTAAGTATAAAACAAATAACAGGGTAAAAACCCTACCCTTTTTTTAAAAATATCGAGGCGCCGAGTGGATTCGAACCACTATATAAGTTCTTGCGGAACTAAGCCTAACCAATTCAGCCACAACGCCATGTAAACACCAATTTAAAAAGGCATAAAAAAACCTTTAAGGCTACTATAGCATTAAAGGTTTTTATCAGAGGCGTCAAGCGGATTCGAACCGCTGTAAAAGCTTTTGCAGAGCTCCGCCTAGCCACTCGGCCATGACGCCCTTTCAAGGGCTGCAAATGTAATATAAAATCCTAAAATGCACAATACGCCCAAAACTCATTAAATATGAGTTTTCTACATTAGGCAAGTTAATTGGTAATTGGGGTGAATTGTGATTTATAAGGTGAAAATAAATTATAATGTATCGATCCCCTAAAAAATTCCGTTAAAGTTCACGTTTTTTGGACATCTTAATTGTTACCTTTTCTACATTGCCTCCTATAGGTGGATTGATTTTAGAAACCCAAACGGAAGCTTCCTGTACTAAACTACTTTCTTTCAATATTCTATTCAGAATTCTATCCGCAACTTCTTCTAATAGTTTAGATCTAATGGCCATTTCTTCTTTCACAATTTGATTAAGAAGTACATAATCTACTGTATCTTTTAAACTATCTGTTTGGGCAGATTTGCTTAAATCAGCTTCTACCTTAAGATCAACCCTATAGTCTGATCCTATTTTACCTTCTTCTACAAGACAACCATGGTAGGCATAGACTTTAATATTGGTAACCTCAATAACTCCCATTTTCAAAATTTAAATCGTAAATGTACAAAGACCAGTACTTATTTCAGTATATTTCTAATAGCAACCAAAAAACTTGTTTTGACCAAATTAATTATACGCTTAATCTGTTTTTTTTCACCTTCATTTATGGTGAAAAAGGCCTATGAAAAATTGGCCTTTCCTCAAATAAAAAAATTACGTCCGCATGAAATAAGAGTTTTAGAAAAAGCTACTTCTGAAACTGTTATTTTCAATAATATAAATCTAAAAACGTATCGCTACCTTAACTCTGGGCCTAAGATTTTTTTAGTACACGGTTGGGAGGGCCATGGTGGTAATTTCGCCGATATTATTGAAGCGTTGTTAGATAAAAACTATCACGTTTTTACGTTTGATGCCCCTTCTCATGGATCAAGTGATCGTTCAACAAATTCCCTATTCGATTTCCCAGAAGCGGTTCAATTTTTAATTCAAAAAGAGCAGCCGGACCATATTATTAGTCATTCGTTTGGTGCAGTCGCAACAACATACGCTTTATACAATAATCCAACGCTGCATATTAAAAAATATGCATTATTAAGCAATCCTGATCGCTTTGTAGATCGTGTAGATTTTATAGCAGAGCAAGTAGGGATAACTGAAAAGGTAAAAAAAAGACTCCTTAAAAAAATTACCCAAGAAACAAGTCAGGATATAGAACGTTTGAGTGTTAGTGATTTTGTTCAAAAGATATCAGTAGAGAAGGCACTCATCATACACGATAAAAACGACAAAATTCAACCTATTCGTGATCCGGAAAACGTCAATAATATTTGGAATAAATCTACTTTAGAAATTATTGAGGGCACCGGGCATTTTAGAATGCTGAGAACAGACTTTGTAATCCATCGAATTATTTCATTTTTAAATGATTAAAATCCTACATCTCTTGAATGTTAAAATTTTGAGCAGTCATTAGGGATTTACTCTTTTCAGTTGTTCTATTAATAGAAAACCTAGTGTTTATGCGGTTTTTGTGCAGTTAATCCGTTTTTATTAACGTTAACCGAAACCGAGAAACGAAAATTGTGGTATTGGCGTTGTTAACTTAACTTTAACGTGCTTATAAAAGTCCCCGAATAAATGAAAATTAGCCCCTTATCATTTTTTGGTGTTTTATGGCGATCTGGGCTTGCTATATTACCATCAAAATTAATTAGGAATGCGTCCGCTTTGGTATGCATTATTTTTATTTCCCAAGGTTTTTCTTACAAAAAAATCAGTAGTTCTTCTAATCTGGATGAAGACGAAATAGCTGTTTTTGCACTGTTTATGGATTCTGATGGTGATGGAATAGACGATGGTGTCGACATTGACGATGACAATGATGGTATTCCTGATACAGAAGAGTGCGGAACCTTTCTTTGTTCTCAACCAATTATCAATGAAAGTTTTGATATTCAAAACCCACCTCTCGCAACGCGATGGAGACCCTATCAAGAGTCTCAAATTCCCGGTTGGTTAACCACTGCATCCGATGGGCGTATTGAAATATGGGTCAATGGGTTCTTAGGAGTTCCTGCATCTGATGGGACTCATCTGGCAGAATTAAATGCCAATCGCCCAGGAGCACTATATCAAGAATTATGCTTAACTCCTGGTACGGTATTAAATTGGTCAGTTGACCATAGAGGCCGTGCCGGAACTGATGTTGCTCGAGTACGTATTGGTGCTTCCCTTGCAACGGCTACGACGCAGATTGTAATGACGAGTCCTCGAGGCAGTTGGTCTTCATATAGCGGAACATACACAGTTCCTGCTGGTCAAACTTCTACTTTTTTCATGTTTGAAGCTGTAAGTACCGCCACTGGTTCTCTTTCTGTTGGAAACTTAATTGATAATGTACAGATTTCAGTAACCAGTACCCCTGAATGTAATGACGATGATCAAGACGGAATTCCAAACAGCTTAGATCTTGATGCCGATAATGATGGTATTATGGATATTATTGAGGCCGGAGGGGTCGATGCAGATGGCGATGGACGTGTAGATTATCCTATTCCCGGTGACCCGACAAGCATGGTTGATGCCGATGGTGATGGATTAGCAGATGCTTTTGATAATGTTGACAGTGGCTCAGGTGCTGGTGAAGTTACTAGTGGAACTCCGCTCCCAACTCTTGATACCGATCTAGATGGAAGAGCAGATTTATATGATATCGATGCTGATAATGACGGAATTGTAGATAACGTAGAGGCACAATCTACTACCGGTTATATTCCACCTTCAGGTAATGATGCAGATGGAGATGGTATTGATGATGCTTACGACGCTACACAAGGAGGAACGGTAATCACCCCTGTAAATTCGGGAGGTGCAATAGTACCAGATTATAGAGATATTAACAGCGATGGTGATATAGAAAGTGATAATATTGAGGCCTATGATACCAACAACGATGGCATATCAGATACTGTTTTAACAGGAAATGATAGTGACAATGACGGCCTTGATGACGCTTTCGATACTGTAGATTTAAATGCTGTGGTAACTCCTGGTACTGGTGTATCTAACAACAATGCTACTAACAATGGTACCCTCCCTACTGATTTTCCAGATGTTGACACACCGGGAGGTGATCGAGATTGGAGAGAATACATTGTCGATTTTGAATTATTAAAACGCGATGTATTTAATGACGAAAATGGAGATGGCCGCGTACAAGTTGGCGAAACCATTACTTATCTATTTACCGTAGATAATACCGGTGATATTGAAATTACAGGAATATCAATTACCGATCCTATAGTGACTATTATGGGTGGGCCTTTAGCTTCTTTAAATGGAAGAAGTGTTGATAATGCGACTTTTACCGCGACATATACTATTACCGCCACCGACTTAGCTAATGGCAACGTCACCAACACAGCAATCGTAAATGCAACCGGACCTGCTGGTGAAGCTTTAAGCGATGCATCCGATGATCCGGATGATAATGCTGATGTTGATCCTGATACTGACGGAGATCCTGATGACCCAACGGTATTTTTGATTGATACTTTTGAACCGGAAATACGTTTTATAAAAACAGCTCAAAATGCTGCTAGCTCAGCAAATATTGCTAATGGAACAGTAAATCTTGGTGACCAATTTAACTACCGTATTCAATTACAAAATATCGGTAATGATGATGCCACTAATATTGAAGTAACCGATGTTCTTCCGGTAGGACTTGATTTTGTTTCTTCTTCATTAGCAGGTACAACCTACGATTCAGGTACTCGTACTGTTACCATTCCTATAAATGATAATACAATGGAAGTGGGCGATCCACTATTAAACATTGATTTATTGGTTGAAGTTTCTAACCAATGTGATGATTTTAGAGATGCCTGTGCGGGAATTTTAGAGAATCAAGCAAACATTAGTTATGATCGCGTAAATAGTACCGGAGCTAATTTTAACGTTGATAGCTATCCAACATTAGCCGATTACAATGCAGATACTCCTGGTCCAGTTACTGTGAATGTTGATCTTACATCCTGCACATTTGTAAGAGATGAAATTATTTGTAATAATAGCTTGACCATTTCTGCCGGAAATGGTTTTACCAACTACGAATGGAGGGATGCTTCAAATACGGTTATTGGTAATTCACAATCAGTTACAGTAACTTCCCCGGGAACCTACACCGTTAGCAAAACAAATACACCCCCAAATACCTGTCCGAATAATACGGAAGTTATTAATGTAATACCCTTTGGTAGTGATCCGCACCCTTTACAAGCTTCTGTCGGAGATACTGATATTGATGTAAAAACATGTGCTAATGATGGTTCTCAAAAATATGAAGTGTACCTATGCGGTGCTTCAGCAACCAGATTATTAGAAACAAATTTTGTGAATATTCAGAGTATTCAATGGCAACAGCTTGATGAAACCAGTTGTACTGTAAATACGAGTCAAGGCTGTGCCACACTAGATGCAGCTTGTACATGGAATACCCTTGCATCATCAGCAAACTTTACTGTTAGCGATGCAGGTCAATATAGAATATTGGTTACCTATCCTAATGGATGTTTTAGATTTTTCTACTTTGATGTTTTTAAGAATCCTCTAGATCCTAACCCGGTAGCAGAAAATATCATTTGTGGAAATCCAGGGAGTATTACCGTAAACGGTGTTGGAAGCAACTACGAGTTTAGTATTGATAATGGAACTAACTGGCAAACTGGCAATTCGTTCTCAATAGCTACTGCAGGAACCTATGATGTCTTGATTCGTCAAATAACTGCTCCCATTTTTGGTTGTGAATTTCTGTTGGAAGATATTATCATTGCCGAAGAAGATATTGCTGTCGATACCTTTGTAACAGATGAGGTATGCACTATCAATGGCAATATTCGTTTTCAAGTAAATGGAGTAAGTCCTACCTATATATATACATTATCACAAAGCGGTAGCACCGTAGCCACTTTTGGTCCTACTGCCGACAATGATCATACCTTTGCGAATCTTGCACCAGGTGACTACGATGTTGAGATAACAAATAATGATGGTTGTAGTTATACCAACCCAACCCCGATTACAATAGCTGATTATCCTAATTTTTCGGCTAGTGCCTCGGTCACTCAAAATATTACGTGCCAAGACGGGGAAATAACAGTTACTCCAACCGGAGGGATCCCCCCATATAGCTACAGTATCGATGGTGGAACCACCCAACAAATTGGCAATACATTTCCAATTACCACTGCGGGGAACTATACCATAACAGTAGAAGATGATAACGGTTGTACTGTAGATAGTAATGTTGTAAATGTGCAACAACTTGCACTACCAACAGTAAGCTTCACTAATACTGATGTAGAATGTTTTGGTCAAAATACCGGTGCAATACAGGTAGATATTACTACTAATAATGGTTATTCTTTGGACTATAGTATAGATAACGGTGCGACCTACCAGGCTAGCAATGTTTTTTCGGGATTAACCTCAGGAACATATACTATAATTGTAAGGGCATCAAATGGTACCGCCCAATGCCCTCAAACATTTACACAAACTATAAATCAGCCAACAAGCGCTATTACTGGTTTGGCCTCGGTCACACAGCAGTTAGATTGTGATACTGGAACTAATGACGCTATTATTGAAATACAAGCTGCCATGGGAGGTACCGCCCCCTTACAGTATAGCATTGATGGTGTTACCTTCGGTAGTAACCCAATTTTTGAAAATCTTGGCGCCAGTACTTACAGCAATATTACCATTCGAGATGCTAATAACTGTAGTGTTGTATTGAATGCTGTGACCATTAACCCAAAAACGGAACCCACCGATATCGACTATACCATCTCAGCAGCTCAATGTAATTCAGTGAATACCATCGCCTATGATATCACTATAACAAGTGTAACAGGAGGTTCTGCTTTCGTTGACACGCCAACAACCACAGCACCGCCAATACCTGATCATTTTAATTATGAAATTATCGCCGGACCTGCTGGAGTAGGTACTGCTTTAACTGGTGGAGACAATGTATTTATCGATTTGCCGTCGGGTACCTATACAATACGAACTACGGATGCAAACAGTTGTTTTTACGATGAGAATGTTACTATTACAAATACACCACAAATAAGTCTTACAACAACAAAGACAAACGATGTGACTTGTCTAGGAAGCACGGATGGTGCATTCAACTTTACTGTTTCTAATTCAACTCAATACGACTATACTATAACGGGAGGTCCAACCGCTGTAACTCCCGGAAACGATATTACAACAAACGCTGCAATTAACATTGGACCGTTAGCAGCAGGAACCTATACAATTGATGTTAGTGATGATACAACCGGTTGTACTGTTTCTGCTAATGTGACAATTGATAGCCCTCCAGCAGTTTTAGAATTTGATTCAACCAATCCGGTTGTAACAACCCCCATCACTTGTTTTACTCCTAATAATGGCGGTACCGCTACGATTAATGTACAAGGTGGTTGGGGCGCATATCAATACACCTTAAAGTATCCTGACCTTACCACTGTTGTGGGGCCACAATCAAGTAATGTTTTTAATGACTTAGATCAGGATGGTACGTATCGTATAACAGTTACAGATGCCAATAGTTGTGTCATACTAAGAACTTTTGATTTAGACCCTGCAGTGATTCCAACAATTACAATCGATCCTGTTTCTGACCTTTGTTATGACGGAACAAATCAGGCATCAATAACTGTAAATGCTGCTTCAACCAGAATCGGCGCCACCTTCACATTTAGAGAAGGTACAGATCCGTTTACCACCGGAACCACTGCAACAAGTAATACATTTAGTAACCTTGCTCCTGGGTCATATACGTTTTTCGTACAAGACGATTTAGGCTGTGAAAATAGTGTTTCATTTACTATAGAACCTCAACTTACAGCAACAGCTGTATTGACTAAAGATCTGGATTGTACTGCCAGCCCTGATGCGCTAATAACTGTTACTATAACCGGAGGATATCCTGATGGTGGCGGTAACTATCTATATGATGTGATTAGAGATCCCTCAGGAACCCCGACAGTTGTAACAAACGATGCAACCTCAGCAGGAACAACAATAATCGCTAGTATTGCCGCTGCAGGAGAATATAGAATTGATGTTACGGATGCTGAAAGCTGCATTGTTCAAAGTAACACTATTACAGTAACGCCAAATACTGCACCCGTATTTAACGCTACAGTCGCAACGATTACTAATGTTGAATGTAATGGAGAAAATACCGGAATAATCGAAGTTAATACCATTACTGGAAACGGGCCTTTTGAGTATCAGCTTGAAGATGATGCCAGTCCAACCCCAACGGTCATAAGACCTTTTCAAACAAGTACTACCTTTAGCGGACTACCGGCAGCAATAAATTATGTAATAAGAGTTAGGGATGCAAAACAATGTATAGTTACCTCAGCAACGCAAACAGTAGGAACAAATCCTGCTATTGTATCAAATAGTTCTTTTCAAAATATAGATTGTATCGGTGGTTTTCCTGATGGAGAAATAAGAATAGCAGCCTCAGGCGGTACTGCTCCATACATATATACCATTACTAATCCTGTCAATGGTTTCAGTGACACTCATGATACGAATGTAAGTGGCAATTTGTATGTAGCTACTCCTAGTTTTGGAAATTTCAATATACAAATTGTTGACGCCTTTGGCTGTGAACTTAATGAAACTATTACGGTAGGTCAAGGTCCAGATATATTAAATTTTACGGCGGGAGCACCAGGCTGTACTCCTGGTTCAGGAGTGATGACAGTTGAAGCAGATGCATCCACAATATTGAGTACGGGACCCTTTTATTTTGCAATTTATCCAGCACCCCCATTCGCTACTACCGATCCAAATTGGTTTTTACAAGACCCTATTAACCCTCCATATGAACATACATTTACAGGCCTAAATCCTGGAGTAACATACACCTTTGTGGTTCATGATACTTCAACTGGATGTGAATATTTTGAAGATGCGACAGTTCCTGTTTCAACAAGTGCAACAGTTACATCCAATATTTCTGGAACAACCAATGAAACCTGTTTAGGAAGTAATAGCGGTTCAGTAACTTTTAATGTTACTGGGTATCCGGGAGGTCAAATTGACTATCAGTTGTTTAATTCATTTGACAATACCCCAGTTGGCCCAGTTATCAATGAACCAACAGCAGCTCCCTCAAATGGTTTAAACATAAATGGTATAGCACCAGGAGAATACTATATTCTATTCACTGAAACCGGTGGGCTTGGTTGTTTAAGAGCTTCCGATGATTTCACAATAACAGGTCCAGCAGCACTTTTGGAAGTTTCCGGAAATGTCACTTCAAATGACGATACGTGTTCTGCTACTGAACAAGGCCAAATCACAGTACGAGGCCAATTTGGAATAGGGCCTTATGAATATATTGTTGAAGCAGACCCTTCACCAGCTCCAATAACACCTCCTACCGTAGGCGATGTAAGATGGAATAATCAAACTATTTGGAACAATCTAGTTGGTGGTAATTATGTCGTTTGGGTAAAAGATGCTTCTAATTGTATTCAACAGGCAGCTGCATTAGTAAATGTACCGACAGACCCTGCGCCAGTAATTAACCCAACGATTGTAAATGCTTGTGCCGTTGAAGGCAGTTTCGCTATTAATGTAGCATTAACTACTGCTGGAGTAGCACCCTATCAGGTTAGTTTAAATGGTGGTGCTTTTCAAAATCAAGCAACATTCCCATTCAATATTACTGATTTAACTTCTGGAGCGTATACGGTAAATCTTCGAGATGCCAATGGTTGCGAAACCGGAAATATTCCCGTGAATATTACAAGTCCTTTAGCATACAGTGCTACTGTAACAAACCAACCTTCATGTACAAACCCAGGTAATACCCCAATTATTGCCGATGGTATAATTACTATGATACCAAATGGTGGATCTGGGACTCAAACCTATGAATTATGGGATGCTGCCAATACAACACAAATCACACTGGGAATTACCATCGATAATATTGCTAATACTATTTCCAATGTATCGCCAGGAAATTATACGGTTCGCGTAATTGATGCTGCACCAACAGCTTGTGTACAACCTATTCCGATTACTTTAGAATCTCCGGAAATTCCAGTATTAAATCCATCTGATGTTACTAACGTATTGTGTAATGGTCAATCTACAGGAAGTATTTCAGCAAGACTTAATTTCTCTCCACCTGCAAGACTAAACCCAGGGTATCAATATGAATTATATGATTCAGAAGCCACCTATAATCCAGCACTACAGACCCTAAGAACCGGTCCTCAGAATAGTCCTAACTTTTCAGGATTGCCAGCTGGTTTTTACCGTGTTCGAATAATTTCAGGGCGAGGTTGTGAAGCATATGATAATGTTCAAATTACCGAAACAAACCCACTTACAGCTGGTGTTACTGTTTCTACTTTTGCTTGTACAGCTAATAATGATCCAGATTTGTCAACTGTTACTGTAACAGGTGCAGGCGGTGGTACACCATTCACTCCCGGAAACACCTATTTATATAGTTTCAATGGTGGAAGTTTTAGCAGTTCTAACACTTTTGATATTCCTTTTATCGCTACTGCTCAAGAAATTGTTGTTCTCGTTAGGGATGTAAATGGTTGCGAATTGGTTATAGATGATGGAGATGCTGATGGTACTGTCGAAATACCTCCAATTCAAAAAGTAAGTGCAACAGTTGCAAATCCAACCGCAAGTCAATTAAGTTGTACGACAACGGAAGATATTGTAATTACCATTGCTGATGGTAGTGGAAACTATACTGTTACTGAGCAACCTTCAGGAAGTGTAATAGGGACACCAGGAAATATTCAATTAAATAATCCAGGATTATACACCTATTTAATAACAGATAATACAACTGGTTGTAATGATACTGTTTCATACACCGTCAACCCATTTGATGAGGGCACTGTTACCGCAATTAATCTTAACAATGTAAGTTGTGATGGGTTTACAGATGGTGATATTCAAATTGACGTACAAGGATATACCGGTAATTATAATTATACGGTTGTCGATAATATTTCTGGAACTCCAATTACAGGTCCTTCCGCTACTGGTTCAGGAGTTGCTCCAGGAACTTTAGATATTTTAGATTTACCAGCAGGTTCTTACCGTGTAGAAATAGCACAAACGGGCTTTCCAAATTGTAATCCGGTAAGCTCAGGTTTAGTAAGTATTGCTCCGCCTCCTGCTCCATTATCAGTAACTGCTAGCAGAACCAATGACCCTAGCTGTGTTCCTGGAAATGACGGACAAATTACAGCAACACCAAGAGGTGGTTGGGGAATGTATGAGCTTCAACTTGAAGACCCTGCGACTCCGAATGTAGCGGTGCTAGGATATGATTTTACTTCAAATGGAAATAACCTTATATTCTCAAACTTACCAGCGGGCGATTATGTAGTGCGAGTTCGTGATGCAAATGGTTGTAGTGAACCACCCAGTAATGTCGTGAACATTCCTGTGGCTAATATCATAACAGCATCAGGTACTGTAACTAGCCCGCTTGTATGCTTTAATGATACAAACGCTCAAATTACTGCAACCGCTAGTGGTGGAATTGGGACGCCATTCAACTACATTTTAAATAATGTTGACACAGGAATAAGTCAGGCAGCACAAGTAAGTCCAGTTTTTGATGATTTGATCGCTGGTAATTATACCGTTACGGTGACCGATGGTTTTGGTTGTGATATTACCACGGCTGTAATTCCAGTTGTAAATCCGGTTGAAGTAACTTCAACGTTGATAACATTTGATCAGGTTACATGTTTAGCTCCTGGGCAAATACGACTTTCAGCCTTTGGTGGATCCGCGCCATATGGATATAGCACTAGTGCTACAGGTCCTTTTACCGCAATGACCGGAAATCAGGTTGATATTAATGTGGCAGCCGGAACCTATCAATATTATATTGAAGATGCAAGCGGATGTGTTTCAAATGCATCGACCGAAGTTACTATTCAAGCTCCTACACCTCTTGATGTAACCTTAAATAATGATGAAAGCACGCTATTTATTAATTGTGTAGGTGAATCAACAGGTGTTATTAGCGTAGAAGCAACTGGCGGTCTTGGAAATAACATGTTCGAATTGTTTAATGTTGATCCTACATCCGTTGGGGCAACCGCAATTCAAGGTCCATTCTCGCAAGGTGTTTTTAATGGTTTACCTGCTGGTACAACCTATTATATTCGAGGGACTAGTTCAGATTGTGAAGATGTACTTGGGCCAATTATAATTACAGAACCCGCTACTCCAATTGTTGTTGATAATTTAGATGTTAATGATATTGAATGTAATGGTGATGGTGATGGTTCTGCAGAGATATTCGTAAGCGGTGGTACTCCTCCATATACTTATATCATTTCGTCTGACCCTTTACGTACCGTTAATAATCCGTTATTTGAAGATCTTACTCCCGGACCATATACTATTATTGCAACAGATGCTAGAGGATGTTTTGTAGAAAGACCTTTTACCATTACTGAGCCACTACCAATTGATGCTAATTTGGTTATCGATAATCAAGAAATATGTGTTGAAGATGATAACGCTTCGGTGACAGTTACCATATCTGGTGGAACTGCTCCATATAGCATTAGTGTTAATGACGAAAATGGCACCTACAATCTAATTACTGGAAACACAGCAACAATCGATATGCAAGATGGTGGGCAATCGTTCACAATTTATATCGAAGATGCCAATATGTGTCGAGGGGCAAGTAATACAGTCACTCTAGATGCTCCAGTAGATCTAACCACGAGTACTGTAATTACTACTTATAATTGTGATCAGACCTACGATCTTACGATCGATGTTGACTCTCAATATGCTAATGACGTAATGTATTCTGTAGATGGTGGTGTGAATTTCCAGCTAAGTAATTTGTTTACCAATTTACCTTCTGGCAATACCTACGATCTACAAGTCATGCATGCATCAGGATGTGTTTATGGAGATGATGAAACTTTTGAAGTAACGCTGGAAGTATTCCCTGATCTTAGTATTCGAGTGGAGCAAAGTGGTATTGACGAATTTGTAGCGCAAGGTATTGACGGAACCGCTCCTTTTGAATACAGTATAGACGGCATAACTTTTGATACTAACAACGTGTTTAACGTAACCGCTACTGGTGAGTATACAGTTACGGTTAGAGATGCCATTGGTTGTGTTGCACAAACAACAATAGAATTTGAGTATATTGGTGTGATCGTTCCTAACTTCTTCACCCCCAATGGAGATGGACGTAACGATTATTGGATGCCAACTGGATTAGAGTTTTTCCCGAATGCACAGATCAAAGTATTTGATCGATACGGAAGATTAATGAAGCGATTTAGAGGTGATTTTAACCCCGGTTGGACCGGTATGTATGAAAATACAGAATTGCCTTCAGGTGATTATTGGTATGTCATAACATTAAATGATGGTCTACGCCCCGATATAAAAGGCCATTTTACTTTATATAGATAGCAGATGATGAAGAAATTAACCTACGTATTAACCCTCATGCTAATCGGCTTTTCGACAAAGCCGCTACTTGCCCAAGAATTCAATTTACCATTGAACAATCAGTACTTGGCAGATAATCCCTATCTGATTTCAGCAGCCTTTGCTGGTATTGGTGATTGTTTTCAGGTACGCCTTAATGGAGTAAGCCAATGGGTAGGGGTAAAAAACTCCCCCGATACCCAATCCCTATCTTTCGATGGACGTATCTCTGATCGATCAGGAGTGGGTGCCATCTTGTTTAATGACAAAAACGGATTCACCAATCAACGAGGTGGTCAGGCATCATTTGCACATCATCTTACCTTTTCTGATAAAGATGAACACTACCTTTCTTTAGGACTATCCTATAAGT
>NZ_JBEFZF010000010.1:0-107752 GCF_046524175.1 Spongiivirga sp. MCCC 1A20706 | reverse complement strand
GTAAGGTTCTGTTTGAAGACAGCCAAGCCGAACATCAAACAAGCACCTGGCTAATCCCGATCGTAGCATCAGAATCTTTTTGGTCGGCAATCGGTCTTTTACTAGACATGTTTGTGAAACTTTTTGCACCTTTGTGTAATAGCAGCTCCCTCTTTATAAAGAACAATTTCTAGTTTCTAACATCTATTCATCCAAGTTCTTCAAAAGCGTTTCACATAAACACTTTTTGCATTAAATACTTTGGTGTGATAATTGCTATATTGTAATCA
The DNA here is from genome assembly GCF_046524175.1 of Spongiivirga sp. MCCC 1A20706. Taxonomy (NCBI): domain Bacteria; kingdom Pseudomonadati; phylum Bacteroidota; class Flavobacteriia; order Flavobacteriales; family Flavobacteriaceae; genus Spongiivirga; species Spongiivirga sp. MCCC 1A20706. The sequence goes on along the minus strand of NZ_JBEFZF010000010.1, from coordinate 107,483 downwards.
GCTAACAGTTTATGATTACAAAACGTTTATCGCTCCGTTCACGCATCTTTATAACCATGATCTTTCTGGTGGTGATTGCATCGGTATTAATTGCTGCCGTTACCATTTATCAATATCAGGAACAAGCAAAAGACTACAATAAACAACGCTCAGAAAGAAAGGTTGAGCAACTTCAAAAAAATATCAAGTACGTCATTAAAAATACCACATGGGAACGAACTTCAGAGCGTCTGGGACTCATTTTTAAAGACAAAATTCACCAAATAGCTGATGTTCACAGTGTACATTTTAATATTTATGATATTGAAGGTAACCTAGTACAAAGTTCTAGGGCTAGTATTACCGATTACACTGCTGAAAAGAAGATAGACAATGATATTATCGAGGAGTTGGCCCGAAGCGCAGATAAAAAAGCTGTACGTAAAAAAACCACAGCGGCCGGAGATGTACGTAATTCATATACCTACATTACCGATTTAAAGTTTAAGCCTATAGGTATTTTAAATCTCCCCTACTACGAAGACGATTCCTTTAGTAATATGGAATTAATCGAGTTTTTAAAAAGACTCGCCTTTGCATACTTATTAATGCTCGTTACTGCTATTGCACTTGCATTTATTATTTCAAAATACATTACAAAATCGCTTAAAACGATAAGTGATAAGATCAATCAAACAGCTTTAGATAAACGCAATGAAAAGATCACTTTAAAAAACCCAAGTGAAGAGCTTTTTGGTTTAATTAATGCCTATAATAGTATGGTTGATGAGTTGGAAGAAAGCGCTGTTAAACTTGCAACTAGCGAGCGGGAGCAAGCCTGGAGAGAAATGGCTAAACAAGTGGCTCATGAGATCAAAAATCCGCTTACTCCCATGCGTTTAAGTGTACAAAGTTTTCAACGTAAATTTGACCCTGAAGACCCCAATATTAATAAAAAGGTTGATGAGTATAGCAAAACACTAATTCAACAAATAGATACCATGAGTTCGATTGCTTCTGCATTTTCAAACTTTGCTCAAATGCCGGCGCAGCAAAAGGAAACCTTAAATGTGGTAAAAATTGTAAAGCTTGCACTTGATATTTTTAATGAGAATTACATTTACTTCTCTACTTCTGAAAAAGAAGTGATAGCAAAATTAGACCGAACGCAATTAATTCGAGTCGTAACTAATTTGGTCAAGAATGCAATTCAAGCCATGAAAGAGGTTGAAAAACCAGAAATTTTGGTGGGTGTTACCCAAAATAATGGCGATGTGATTATTAAGGTACAGGATAATGGAAATGGGATTTCTGATGAGAATAAATCAAAAATATTCGAACCAAAGTTTACCACTAAAACTAGTGGCATGGGACTAGGCCTTCCTATGATTAAAAATATCATTGAGACCTATAAGGGCTCGATCTCTTTCGAGTCGGAAGAAGGGAAAGGCACAACCTTTACAGTGACGTTTCCAAAAGAGTAAAATCTTCTAAAGAACACGTATTTTTGTATCAATTATTAAAGCATTACTATGTCTTATAAAAATCTTCTTGTAGAAAATTCTAACGGAGTAACGACAATCACGATTAATCGCCCTTCTAAACTAAATGCCTTAAACAAGGAAACTATTGAAGAGCTGCACGATGCGATCAACAATGCCGATAATAGTGCGGAGACTAAAGTGATCATCTTAACGGGCAGCGGAGAGAAAGCTTTTGTAGCAGGAGCAGACATATCAGAATTTGCAAATTTTTCGGTGAATGAAGGAGGTAAATTGGCCGCAAAAGGACAAGAATTGCTATTCGATTTTATCGAAAATCTATCTACTCCTACGATTGCAGCAGTTAATGGCTTTGCATTAGGTGGCGGGCTAGAATTAGCAATGGCATGCCATTTCAGACTAGCGAGCGACAATGCAAAAATGGGGCTTCCCGAAGTGTCGTTGGGAGTAATTCCAGGTTACGGGGGTACACAACGCTTGCCTCAGCTAATCGGTAAAGGCCGTGCGATGGAGATGGTAATGACTGCGGGAATGATTAACGCAGAAAAAGCATTAAACTATGGTTTGGTAAATTATGTAACCACACAAGAAGATTTACTACCTAATTGCCAGAAAATCGCAGGAAAAATCATGCGTAATTCCAGCGTAGCTATCGGTAAGGCAATAACAGCTATAAATGCGAATTTTAAAGATAGTGTTAATGGTTTTGAAACCGAAATTGAAAACTTCGGCGCCTGCTTCGGCACAGAAGATTTCAAAGAAGGTACAACAGCCTTTTTAGAAAAACGCCAAGCTAATTTTCCCGGAAAATAAGGGAATCAGTTATAGCTAGAAGGTAAGGTCGAATCCCGAATGGTCGGGAACACCTAATAGATAAATCCAATACAACCTCACGCTATACTCCAGGCGACACTGAGAACAATATATTTTAAGAAAGTTCCCAACCTTTACGATAAATACCGTTCACCCATTCATTGGCTTTATCATAATTAGTCACCTTCATGTTGATTCCATCCCACATAATTTTTTTGCGCCCTGGATACTCATAAGGAGCCCAATAAGTTGGTTTTTTTCCAGGTTTAAGCACTTTATACTGATACGCTTTAATCGCTAGATTACCCATTAGAACAGCTTCTGTAAGTGGTCCAGATACGGAGAAATCAGATGAGGCCTTGCCTCCAGTCAAACAAGCATTGACAAAATTAGCAGCATGGCCGCCGGTCGCTCCTTCAACACGATCAAGATAAGGCTCCGGAGCTGTAAAAATCTTATTTAAACCAGATGGAAGTAGCCTGGCATTTTGTGAATACGTATCAGTTACTAAAATACCTCGGGTGCCATAAATAACAGAACCTCCATCCCAGTTTCCAATGGTTTCGCCATCTTTTAATTCATCTGGAAGATCAGGCATCAATCCGCCATCATACCAGTTTAAAGCAATTTCTCCATGCTCTTCATGATCAAATTTTAATCGAACGATAGATGAAGACGGACAAGAGGCCACATAATCTGCTTCATGAAAATCTCCGACCCAATTGGTTGTACAACTTGCTTCCGCTTCGGTTGGGTAACCAAGACCTAATACACTAAAAGGCGTTTCCATAATATGGCAACCCATATCACCCAAGGCACCGGTTCCAAAATCCCACCAGCCTCTCCACTTAAATGGTAAATAAGCTGGGTTGTAATCCCTTTTAGCGGCAGGTCCTAACCAAAGATCCCAGTCTAGTGTTTTCGGTATTTTATGCTTCCCTGTCGGAATAGGAACACCTTGAGGCCATACTGGTCGATTGGTCCAACAATCTACCTTGTACACTTTTCCGATAATACCCGACTCAATCCATTCTTTTGCTTGACGACTACCATCACTAGAAGCACCTTGATTTCCCATTTGCGTTACAACGCCATTAGCCTTTGCAGCCTCGGTCATCATTCTAGCCTCCCGAATGTTATGTGTTAATGGTTTTTCAACATATGCATGCTTTTTCGCACGTATAAAAGGCAACGCAATAGTAGCATGGGTGTGGTCTGGTGTAGCCACACAAATAGCATCTATATCTTTTATATGTTTGTCATAAACCTTTCTAAAATCCTTATACTTCTTTACATCCGGCATTGCCTCAAATGTGCCTTTTGCTCTTTCAAAATCAACATCACAAAAAGCAACGAACTTTACTTTTTTGGTTTCGTAAAGACGTCTAAGGTCCCCACCACCTTGACCACCCGCTCCGAAACCGGCTACATAAAGAGTATCACTTGGTGGTACGTGCTCTTTTCCTAAAACAAAACTTGGCACAATGGTAAAAGCGGCACTTGCGGCAGCTGAATTTTTGATAAAGGTTCTTCTTTTCATTTTTGGTTGATGGTTTAATAGGTATTAGTTGGTTGAAGTTAGCCAAAAAAGAAACGTTCTTCAAATTGTTAGTAATTAAAGAATAAGCTTTAACATTTTTAGCCAAGCTTATTTGCTACTTTTGAAGGGAAGATTCCCCATTACTTTTCAATTTTCTTTCCCCGTTTTTATAGATGAATAATGACACTAAGGTCAAAGGCCGAGGTGCACAGGCTAATGTGCATAATCGGTTTTTAGAGCTTGAGCACGAAACAAGAGATGACTTTTTAGAGCACTGTAGATTAAGCAACGAAGATGCTGATAACAACAAGACTAGGTACATTCAAGTTTTTCCAAAAACCATGGTAAATAAGGTGACTAGTCCAGACGTGGGCATGATGTATAGCATGAACCCTTATCAAGGTTGCGAGCATGGTTGTATTTACTGTTATGCCAGAAATACTCATGAATATTGGGGTTATGGTGCAGGATTAGACTTTGAAAGAAGGATTTTAGTAAAAAAGAACGCTGCTGATCTTTTGGAAAAAAAAATTAAGCATAAAAACTGGAAAGCCTGTACTATAGTGATGTCGGGAAATACTGATTGTTATCAGCCTGCAGAAAGACGGTTTAAACTTACCAGAAAATGCTTGGAGATCTTTTTAAAGTATAAGCACCCAGTGGGATTGATCACAAAAAATGCCTTAATACTTAGAGATCTTGATGTTTTATGTGAGTTGCAACGAGATAATTTGGTGGGGGTAAATGTTTCTATTACCTCGTTATCCGAAAAAACAAGACATGTCTTAGAACCTAGAACGGCAAGTATTAAAAAGCGATTAGAAACTGTGAATACCCTTTCTAAAAATGGAATTCCGGTGAATGTGATGATTGCTCCTATTATCCCATCAATAAATAGTCATGAGATATTGAATTTGGCTAAAGCCGCGAAGGATCATGGTGCACAATCAATAGCTTTTACAGTGGTTCATTTAAATGGGGCTATTGGCAAAATTTTTACCGATTGGATTCAGAAAACCATGCCCGATAGGGCAGATAAAGTACTAAATCAAATAAGAGAATGTCATGGTGGGAATTTAAATGATAGCCGTTTTGGAAAAAGAAAAGTTGGTGAAGGGAAAATGGCAGATCAATTGCATAGTATGATGCATTTGGCAAGAATGAAATATTTTAAAGAGACTAAGATGCCAGCTTTAAATACTGAATTGCACGAACAATATAAGGATGGCCAAATGAAACTTTTTTAAAAAAGTGTCCAAAAAAAGTATGCGGTTCCGTCTTACATGTACAAATCAATTATTTTTAATTTAAAATCTAACACAATGAGTAATTTTTTGTATTTATTTAGAGGAGGAGATGATAAGTTTAACAAGCTATCACCCAGTGAACAACAATCTCATATGGAAAAATGGGGAGTTTGGATGGAAGGTTTAAAAAACAAAGGCCACTTAGTTGATGGTTTTCCACTTCATGGAGAGGGTAAGGTTGTTGAAAATAAGGGTAAAGTAGTAACTAATGGGCCTTTCGCTGAAGGCGCAGAATTGGTAGGGGGCTATTTAATTGTTTCGGCAAAAAATCTTGATGAAGCGACTGAGATGTCAAAGGGGTGTCCAATTTTTGAGTATGATGCAAGTGTAGAAGTTCGTGAAATCTTATCATTGGACATGTGAAAATATAAAGAGCCTGGGTAAAGCCTCAGGCTCTTTATCTAAATAATTTGGAGACCACAAATCAACATATTGATCATTTATTTAGGCGTGAATACGGTAAGATAATAGCCATATTAGTTGCTAAGTTTGGCACTAATAATATCGAGTATATAGAAGATGCAGTTCAAGACTCCCTAATAAAGGCAATGCAGATATGGGGTTATAAAGAAATTCCCAAAAACCCAACAGCCTGGCTTTTAAAAGTGGCAAAAAACACTTTGGTTGATGCGCTAAGAAAAGCAGCAAGAATCCAATTAAAAGAATGTAAAGACTTTACAAATAAAACCTCAAAAAATGAACAGGATAAGGAGATCCTTGATAATGCAATTAATGATAGTCAATTGAAAATGATTTTTGCATGCTGTCATCCTTCACTGTCAATTGACTCGCAGATCATTTTAAGTTTAAAACTTATTGGAGGCTTTAGCAACAAAGAAATTGCAAGGGTGGTGTTAAAAAAAGAAGAGGCTGTTGCCAAGTCTTTTACTCGAGCTAAAAAGAAACTCAAGCAACATATTAAAACATTAAAAATACCTATTGAAATGGGATTGCAAACCAGACTTTTTGGTGTTTTAAGGGTTGTTTATTTGATGTTTACTGAAGGGTATTCAGCGACTTTGGGAACGCAGATTATTAAAAAGGATTTTTGTTATGAAGCAATTCGTCTTGCTTTGTTGTTAAATAAAAATGACTATTGCAAACATCCCGATTTACATGGTCTCATTGCGTTAATGTGCTTTCATGTTGCTCGTTTTGAAGCACGAATTGATGACAAGGGGAACCTAATTACATTAGAAAATCAAGATAGAGAAAAATACAATCGACAGCTTATAAACATTGGCATTCATCATTTAGAAAAATCAAAGCCTCAAGGCAGCCCAATTTCAAATTATCAGTTAGAAGCGGCAGTTTCATATTACCATTGCAAGGCGGTTCGTTTTGAGGATACTGAATGGGATTCAATTTTATCGTTATACGATGCTCAATTAAGAAGGCAGTACTCGAGAGTGGTACAGTTGAATCGAATCATTCCCTTTTTTAAGGTAAATGGGGCAAGAAAAGCATTAGTGCAGATTAAGAAATATGAAGAGTCAGATTATTTTGAGGAGGACGCATTATATTTTGCAATAAAAGCGGAGCTAATGATAGCTATGAATAGTCCGGAGACCGCATCGAAGCTTTTGAAAAACGCCATAGCGTTAACAACTAACAAGATGGAAAAGAAACATCTTGAAGAAAAAAGAAGAACTCTTACCTCTTAAATTTCCCCGTTCCATTCAGCATAAAACTGTTCTAGAAAACCTAACATATACTCATGTCTACCTTCAGCTAATTTACGACCTGTTTTTGTGTTCATACGGTCCTTAAGCAGCAGTAGTTTTTCATAAAAATGATTTATGGTGGGGGCCTTGCTTTTCTTGTATTCTTCTTTGCTCATATTTAAGTTAGGCGAAATATCTGGATCATATAGCACCCTATTTTTAAATCCGCCATAGTTAAAACATCGGGCAATACCAACAGCGCCAATAGCGTCCAGGCGGTCAGCGTCTTGAACGACATCAAGTTCGGCCGATTTAAATTTCTGGGCTTCCTTGCCCCCTTTAAATGAGATGTTTTCAATAATGTTTACAACATGATCAATAGTAGGTTGATCAACATTAAGACTTTTTAAAAAGTTGACGGCTATTCTTGGTCCAACCGTTTCGTCACCATTATGAAATTTGCTATCTGCAATGTCATGTAGTAATGCCCCAAGTCCTACCACCAAATAATTTACTTCTTCGTCCTTGGCGATAAGTAAGGTATTTTTGAATACCCGACGTATGTGAAACCAGTCATGGCCACCTTCAGCATCTTTCAATGTTTCTTTTACAAATTGAATAGTTTCCTCAATTATGTCAGAATCGGTCATACGATAATTGCTTCAGTAATCGTTTTTTCTATTTGTTGTATAAGGGTATCGTGATCTTTTCCTGCTAACTCAATAGGCTCATGTACTTGAAACTTCATATGAGTACCAATACCCATGGGAAATTTCCCATATCTAAGCGTCTTCCAAGAGTTGTTAATGCTAATAGGAACAACTATCGCGCTTGGAATTCCCTTAAAAAGCACTTTCAGTCCTCCTGTTTGAAATTTCTTGGGATGCCCCGTTCTACTGCGGGTTCCTTCGGGAAATATAACTACAGACCGACCGTTCTGTTCAGAGCTTTTCGCCAGATTCTGAATGGCTTTTAAAGCCTGATCAGGGTCTTTGCGATCAATTAAAGCAGCACCGCCATATTTTAGGTTAAATGAGATACTGGGTATACCCTTTCCAAGTTCTTTTTTACTGATAAATTTTGCATGATACTTACGCATATACCAAATAATAGGAGGAATATCGTACATGCTTTGATGATTGGCAACAATAATGCAAGGCCGATTGGTAGGAATGTTATAAGGGTTGTTAAATGAAAAACGAGTCCCTAAAAGGTTCAAACATCTTAGCAAGAAAAAGTTTAACCAATCCACACTAACTTTATGAGCATGATATCCAAAAATTCTAAGGCATATCCATTGTATTGGGTGAAAAATAACCAAGGTCAGTCCGAAGAAAATGAAATAGATAACCGTTAATGGATAAGCAAGAATTTTTCGCATGGTTAAAACCAAAAGTGTAACATTGCAATGTAAGTGTAGTCATTAAAATAAAAAAGAAATGGTTCGATTTATTGTCTTGTTTTTGGTGTTGCAATTCTTCCCGATTATTACCAAAGCACAAAACGGCTGCAATTGCCAAAAAGAACTAGATTTTGTAGTTGGGTATTATGAGCGCAATCTGCCTGGATTTAAAGATAACGTTACCAATGAAAACAGATCCTTCTATAATCAGTTTAAAAAAGACTTGCAAGAAGCTGCTCTAGCATCAAAAAATCAACTAGCTTGTTTTAAGGTGTTAACACAATTTGTTGAGTTTTTTAAAGATAATCATTCATCAATACGTATGAAAATGCCCGTTATTGACGAAAGTAATACCGTGTCGGTCGAAGACTTTAAATCTTCAAACATTTTTTTATCAAGAGAAATAATTAACCTCAACGATACTGACATTAAGCAATATCCCTTAAAGGATGTAAGAGGTATTTACGAAACTAAGGATAGCGCATATACAGTGATGGTAATTGAAAGTAAAACTGCACTTAGGGATTATGTGGGAATTATTGTCGATTCAAATTCAAAAATCTGGAAGCCGGGTCAAGTGAAGTTTGAGCTTAAAGAAAAACCTACTGGTGGCTTAGAAGCTTTGGTTTTTTTACGAAATCATTCCATTCGATTTTACCCTAACTATTCGCTTATCAATGGCATTTTGGGGACGAGTTGGTTTAAAACGTCCTTAAATAGATACAATGATGAAACCGTTAACGCTTCTAACAAATTCTATTATGAAAACTTGCAAGACAGCATTTCCTATTTAAGGATCCCTTCTTTTTCAGGAAGAAGAAGCGCTATTATCGATTCATTGTATAAAGAGGCATTTCCAAAGATCAAAACCACACCCTATTTAATAATTGATGTACGAAACAACGGAGGAGGTAGTGATTCTAATGCGAATCCGTTGTTAAGGTATATATATGCAAATTCATTTAATACGGATAAAGTTGATATTTGGGTAACTCCTGACAATATTAAGGTTTGGCAAGGTTGGACAGAAGGCGCAAAAAAAGATACGCTTAATTATAGTAAAAGCGATATTGCTTGGTTCGAAAATGAACTAAAAATGATGAAAAAGGCAAAACCATATAGCTGGATTCCCCGATCGAAGGGTAGAAAAGTAAAAATGAACAAGCGTAAAACGGCACCCTGGATCAAAAAGGTCGTTGTCATCACAAACAGAAATTGTGCAAGCTCATGTGAAACACTACTTTTTTGGGTTAAGAAAAGTGAAAAGTCAGTATTAGTTGGAGAAAATTCGGGAGGTTACGTCGGTTATGGCGAGGTCGGAAGTGTAAAAACACCTTGCTATAATTTCACCTTAACATGTACAATGACGCGCTATGAAGAACAAAGAAATTATGAGGTGATAGGGATATCACCAGATATATATTTTGATAACCAAGAAGATTGGATAGTACAAGCGATAAATGTACTACGATAATAAGGGAGAGCTAAAAATAAAAGTTCTTGATTTCAAAAAGATAAAATTGAGCGCAGTCGTAACCTATAGTTATTAAAGAACATAAGTTCTCGACTCCGCTCGAATTGGCTTGTTTAGACCTCTACCTTAAATGAGGGCTTAACAATGTTCATTATATGCTTCAATTAAATTTTCAGCAATCATTTCGGCAGGGCGTCCCTCAATATGATGGCGCTCTAACATATGCACTAACTCTCCATCTTTAAAAAGTGCCATACTAGGTGATGACGGAGGGAATGGTATCATATAACTTCTTGCCTTGTCCGTAGCTTCACGATCAACTCCGGCAAAAACGGTTACCAAATTGGCTGGTGTTTTAGCATTTTGAAGTGAAATTCTAGCTCCTGGACGTGCATTTGCTGCCGCACAACCACAAACGGAATTTACCACAACTAAGGTTGTTCCTTCTTTTGCGATGGCTGCATCAACATCGGCTTCTGTATGCAATTCTTGAAAGCCTACACTTGTTAGGTCTTCACGCATTGGCTTTACTAATTCTGGTGGATACATAAGTACTTTTCTTTTGTAACAATTAAAGTACAAAGATAGGTAATAATCATGGTGTTTCATTGGTACAGATTCTACCGTTTGTTAAATATGTCTAAAAGAATGTAACACCTAAATAAACAGTTCTACTAACCAATACAAACTAGTATATTTATCAAAATTTTTTCTATGAGTTTTGTACAGTGGGTTGGCGCTGGATTAGGTTGGGCATTTGGAGGGCCGATTGGAGCCGTTTTAGGCTGGGTTGTTGGTAATGTGCTCGATAGTGGTGCTTCTTCTTTTCTAGAAGAATTTGAAGGCACTAAAAAATCAAAACGACCGAAAAAAATATACTCAAAAAGATCTTCTAGTTCTAGAAGTCAAAGAAGAGAAGAGCCTAGAACAAGCTCAGGTGATTTTGAGATCAGTCTTCTAATGTTATCCGCAATTGTTATTAAAGCTGATGGAAAAACCGACCAGAAGGAGTTGGATTATGTACGCCAGCAGTTTGTTAGTATGTATGGTAAGCAACGTGCCAACAATGCCTTTAAGCTCTTTAATGGTATCATGAAGAAAAAGGGTATTTCTACGCGTCAGATTTGTATGCAAATTCAGCGAAACATGGACCACCCTAGTAGACTTCAGCTTCTTCACTATTTATTTGGAATTGCTCAGGCAGATGGTCATGTAGCGGAAGAAGAAGTAAATACCATTCGTAAAATGGCTGGCTATTTGTATATCAATTTAAGCGATTTTGAGTCAATTAAAGCGATGTTCTTTAGTGATACCAACAATGCGTATAAGATTTTAGAAATTGAAAAAAGTGCTACTGACGATGAAGTAAAAAAAGCCTTTAGAACAATGGCTAAAAAATACCACCCTGATAAAGTACAGCACTTAGGAGAAGAACATATGAAAGGAGCAGAAGAAAAATTCAGAAAAGTAAAGCAAGCATATGAGCAAATACAACAAGAACGTGGATTTTAATAGTACTTGGTTTCAAAAATGGGCAATTATCGTCGAAAAATGACTGTTTTTTGTAAGTTTGGGCATCAACCAAAATCAAAATAATGAACACCATTTTTTTCTCTCAAGGCCTCGAGCATGTATTAGATATTAATGGCTATGATCATGTTCTGTTCCTTATTGCCTTAGTCGCTGTTTACATTTATACCGACTGGAAAAAGGTGTTGGCTATAGTTACTTCATTTACTATTGGACATACAATTTCGTTAGCGTTAGCAGCTTATAACGTAGTTGGTTTTAACTCGGGAGTGATCGAATTTTTAATTCCTGTCACTATATTTCTTACCGCGGGATACAATCTTATAAATAATACCAAAACCAATCATAAACAATGGATTTTGTTACTTTCAGCCCTTGCTTTTGGTATTATTCATGGTTTTGGTTTTTCTAGCTACTTTCAGGTTATTATTGGCAACGAATCTTCTAAGCTCTGGCCGTTAATACAATTTGCCTTAGGCATCGAAGTTTCCCAACTCATAGTGGTTTCTGTGGTACTTATTCTTGCCTGGTTTGTACAATCATTTTTTAAGGTTTCTAAACGGTATTGGGCTATCGTTTTATCTGCAATGGTTTTGGGGGCTGTAATACCCATGATCATTGAGAGTGATATTTGGTAAAAAATTAACAAGATGTGGTTTGCGATTAGCTCGTAAACCTTTTAATTTTATAAGATTCGCCTGTAGTGGCGAATAGTTTTTATGACAGACAAGAAGTTAGCGCGTTACGATCGAGCCTACTTAAAAATGGCCATCGAGTGGGGAAAATTATCACATTGTAAACGAAAACAGGTTGGTGCATTAATCGTAAAAGATAGAATGATCATTTCTGATGGTTACAATGGTACACCAACCGGTTTTGAAAATGAATGTGAAGATGATGATCATTTTACCAAGTGGTACGTGTTACATGCAGAAGCTAATGCTATTTTAAAAGTGGCTGCCTCAACACAAAGCTGTAAAGATGCTACTTTGTATATCACGCTTTCTCCTTGTAAGGAGTGTAGTAAATTAATTCATCAGGCAGGAATAAAACGTGTTGTTTATTTAAAAGCCTATAAAGATGATTCTGGCTTACAATTTTTGAAAAAAGCAGGCGTTCAATTAGAACATATTGCTGAATTGTAGTGCCCTGAAAAAGAAAAGAGCCCGTTGAAAATTAATAAGATTTATATACCATTTATACTAACACTTGCTATTGCAGCAGGTATATTTATTGGTAGTAGGCTAAATTTTGCTGATTCTTCTCAAAAACTATTCACCTCGAACTCAAAAAAAGACAAGCTAAATCGGCTTATAGACTATATCGACTATGAGTATGTTGATGAGGTTGATACTGATAGTATTGTGGACGTAACAGTCAATAATATTTTGAACAAATTAGATCCGCATTCGGTGTATATTCCTGCTAGAAACATGCAAGATGTTACTGAAAGTATGAAAGGTGATTTTGTGGGTATTGGGGTTAGTTTTTATGTAAAATATGATACCATTCGCGTTATTCGCCCTTTAGAAGGAGGCCCTAGCATAAAAGCAGGGATTAAGGGAGGTGATCGTATTCTTATTGCCGATCAAGACACCTTATACGGCAAACGACTTAGCAATGAAAACATTATTTCTCGCTTAAAAGGTGTTTCTGATAGTAAAGTAAAACTAAAAGTATTGCGCAAAGGTCACGCGTCTTTATTAGACTTTGATATTAAGCGCAACCACGTACCTATTAAAAGCGTAGATGGGTATTATATGCTTACTTCTAATTTGGGATATATTAAGATTAATCGTTTCGCTGAATCCACCTTTAAGGAGTTTAAAACGGCATTAAAAGCACTTAAAAAGAAAGGAGCTACTAAAATTGCTTTAGATTTAAGAGATAACCCCGGTGGGTATCTAGGCATTGCTGAGAAAATATCGGATGAGTTTTTAGAGGATAACAAACTCATTTTATTTACCAAGAATAACAAAGGAAAGATCAATAAGACATTTGCGACCAGTAAAGGCGATTTTGAGGATGGTGAGGTTTATGTGATGATTAACGAAAACTCGGCATCAGCAAGTGAGATAATTGCAGGAGCCTTGCAAGACAATGACAAAGGAACGATTATTGGCCGACGGTCCTACGGAAAAGGCTTGGTGCAACGAGAAATGGCATTGGGGGATGGTTCTGCAGTTCGCTTAACCATTTCAAGATATTACACCCCGACCGGAAGATCAATTCAACGCTCTTATAAAAATGGAAATAAAAGCTATTTTGATGAGTTTTATGATCGCTTTGCGAATGGTGAAATGGAAAGTGCCGATAGTATCAAAATTGCTGATAGTCTAAAATTTAAAACCCCAAAAGGAAAAATTGTTTATGGAGGCGGTGGCATCATTCCTGATGTGTTTGTGCCGCTAAAAAGTTCGATTAATGAGGAAGCGCTACGTACCATTCTGCGACAAGGATTGACCAATCAATATGTATTCGAGTTTTTGGATGAGAAAAATAGGAGACAGCACTTTTTGGAGTATGGACAGCAAGGGTTTATTCAAACGGAGGTAATTTCCGAACAACTGGTTAAGGATTTTCAGAAATATGCAAACGATCGACAATTTAATATCAATGCCGATCTGTATAAGCCAATCATTAAAACGTATCTAAAGGCAACCATTGGGCTTCATTTATTTGGCGAAAACGCTTATGAAGAAATTTTGAATGAAGAAGATCCAATGATCTTAAAAGTCGTTGAACTAAGTCGAGCTGATATTGCAGAGGTGTTGGATTAATTTTCCAAGCACTCCCTATAGAATATACCTTATTCTAAGTAGCCTATATCTCAAACTTTATTAATTAAATTGGGTATATTTAAAAGGTAAAAGCTTGGATATGCGCGTTCTAACCATTTTTTGTGTTCTTTTTTCTGTAGCCATAACGGCTCAAAACTATCTTAAAGAGCTAGACCCTGACATTCAATCGTTTATTGATGAAGGCGAAGCCTGTTTAAAAGAGAAGAAGTCCGATTGCAACATTGTTTTTGAGCAAGCCCTGGAACTTGCTGAAAAAGAAAAAGATTCAACCCTGGCAATGACCTATTATGTTATTGGCATGAGCCATTCTCGTTATGGGAAACTCCCTGCTTTTTTAGAGTATCTCAATAAGGGATTAAAGGCCACCAAAGGAGAGAACCACCCTACAGTAACTTCAGCAATTTTAAGAAAGAAAGTATATGCCTTTGCCCGTATGGGGCCTATTGATAGTATTCTCCCTACAAGTGAGCTTGCAATGCAATGGGCAAAAGCGTCAAAAGATGACCAAACGATTGCTGAGGTTTATATTCAACGTGCTGATCTATTACATCGAATGGGAAACTCGAATGAAGCGCTACAACTGCTTAGAGAAGCAAAACCCTATGCAGATAAGGCAGATATACAACGTCAAAAAGCCGGGGTAGTATTTACAATGGGAAATATATATTTAAGCAATTACGATTATGAAGAGGCCCGTAATACCCTTGAAGAAGCAATGGTCATTTCTGAAGGTGATGACGAGATGTATTATCTAAGCTTGATTAATTGGAGCATGGCTAAGATAGAATTACAAGAGTTACAACCAGTTATTGATAAACTTCCTGAAGCAGTTACTTTTTTTAGAGATCGTAATTTAGAATGGACTGCAAAAACACATCTTTCCCACGCATACTCAAAGTTAGAAAAATATGACGAAAGTATCCGGTTAAGTGAAGAATGCCTTTCAGCTGCACAGGAGATTTACGATCCTACTTTAATAAGCCTTAATAACCGACTACTTGCTACAGGATATATGGAAATCAATCAGCCCCAAAAAGCAATTCCGTATGCAGAGCGAGCCTTTGATTATGAATCGAAAAAAGGAGCTTTAGACGAACAAGTACTAGGGGCGCGTATTTTATATGGTTTTGCGTTAGGTAAAAGCGGCCAAAAAGATAAAGCCTATGATCTATGGGAAGGGCTGCCTACATTAATTGATAGTGTTGGGTTTTATGCCAAGCAACGAGAGATCAAAAAATGGCAACAGCTTTATGAGACTGAAAAGAAAGAAGCTCAAATTGCCATTCAGGAAAAAAACATTGCGCTTTTAGAAGAGAAAGAAACGACTAGTAAATTACAAAAAGGATTATTAGCGGCCGGATTATTGGCAGTAATAGGGGTATTAAGCGGATTGTGGATACGTTTTCGCGAGACTAAAAAAAGAGCTGCCTTGGAACGTGAGAAACTTGATGCCGAAATTCAATACAAGCAGAAAGAATTGACTACGCACGCTTTACATCTGGCTAAAAAAAATGAAATATTGGTCGACTTAAAAACTAAGGTAGAACAAATGGAGGGCGGTTGTGAAACAAGGGACATTATTAACACCATTAATTTTGATTTAAAGGACGAAGCAAATTGGGAGAACTTTACCCAGTATTTTGAAAAAGTGCACACCGATTTTGGAGTAAATGTCAAAAATAAATATCCTGATGTAACCACTAACGAATTGCGATTAATGGCTCTTTTGAGGATGAATCTTACTAATAAAGAAATAGCAAATATGCTTAACATAACTGCCGATGGTGTAAAAAAAGCCCGCTACCGTTTGCGTAAAAAAATGAGTTTATCTTCGGACGATTCCCTTGAGACTGCAATTTTAAGAGTTTAAAACAAAAACCGCCCTACAAAAGGGCGGTTTTTAGTAAAAGTCATCATTGCTTTTGATTAATGACTTTCCTAACCAACTAAAACTAAAATCAGAACTTGAAACTAACACCAGTATATACACCCATATAAAATGGTTGAAAATCGCCGGCTTCGCGATTAAATGCATTTAACTGATATTTAAAAATAGGTTCAAGATTTAATTGTAAATTTTTACTTAGGGCATAATCAATACCCAAACCAATATTAGTGGTAAAACTGGTATTATTAACGTTATTGGCCTCGCCAACATCTGTAATTAAATTATCCTGAGAAACTAATGATATGCTATTATCGGTTAAGAATAAACTACTTAAGCCTCCAATAATATTGACCCCTAATTTTTTATCCAGCAAGCGGTATTTTAATTCTAACGGCACTTCTACATAACCAAATTGCTGACTCATTATTCCTGCAGTTTCTGCCGCACCTCTAAAAGTATTTACATCATTAGGTACATCAGAAGAGAAATCGCTTGTGTTAGATGATGTTTTGTCTTTGACATCAAGCCTTGAGGTATTACTATTATAACTAATAGTAGCTAAGTTACCGCCGTCTAATGAGGCAGTGAATGCAATTTCCTCGGTATCATACCCCAAGTTTACCACATTTACTCCCGACCGTACGCTTAAACGTTTACTTACTTGATAAGCAACACCAACACCATAACTTACATTGATATTTCCGCTTTTATTATTGTCTTTAAATTGACTGTGGATAGGTGAACCTTCGCCAATAGTATTATAGTAAACTGGTGCTACCATGGGGTTTACACTCCATTTTCTATCAATAGTTTCAGCGGTGGCTACTTCCGTATTTTTTTCTTCTTTATTGATTGCATCAAAAAGAGAAGGTTTATTGTCTTCTTCTTTATTTTCTTTTACTGAAGCATCTTCGTTTTTGGCATCAACTTTTGTAACCACTACATTGTCTTTTAAATCAATACTGGAATTAATATTAGGGTTGATCTTATCCGATTCGGGGTTCTCTTTATTGGCAATCACAACCGCAGTTGATGCATCTTTATTTTTCAATTGCGCCCCATCTCTAATAACAGCTGGTATCTTATTCTCATCCTTTTCGTTATTCTTGGTAGTAGCAGTATTGTTCGCTATAACACCATTGTTTGTATTAAGCTTAACATTGGTATCAATTAAATTAGTCTTTTTATGTATTGGCGTTTCTGCTTTTTTCTCTTGTGAGGCCACCACATTTCTCCACTTATTTTTATTTAAAACTACAGGTGTTTTTGCCTGATTTGTAACTGAATTCTTCGTTGTTATTTTTTGATCATTGGTTGATGCATCAACATCAACCTTATTGGTATCTTCATTTGCAACCGCATTATTAGTGACAGTTTCTAAATTTTGTTTGTTGTTGTTATTTTCTATGAGTGTGGGTGAATTGTTTTCTTCAGTATTTTCATCAACAATTTGATTTTCTATTGTATTGGTATCACTTCCATTAGATAATAAGTTATATCCTAATAAAAATAATAAGGCAACTGCGGCAGCAATACCACCTAACTGCATCCAAAACGGAATCACCCGTCGTTTCTTTTTATGGCCAAGTTCGTCCTGAATCCTGTTCCATATATCGGTATCAGGAGTCACTTCAAAGTCTTTAAACCGCTCCTGAAACAATCGATCTATATGTTTCTTCTCTCCCATTTACACGGACTTTACATTAATTTTTTTTTCTTGTAGCAATTCAATTTTTTCTTTTAAAATGTTTCTAGCTCTCGCCAGATTTGACTTCGATGTTCCATCAGATATTCCCATCATCTGTCCTATTTCTTTATGTGAATAGCCATCAAGTACGTAAAGGTTAAAAACCATACGATACCTATCAGGCAGTTCTTGTACTATTTTTAATAAATCATCCATCGAAAGGCCGTCTTCATCAACCTGTACTTCCACATCTTCAATGGCATTTTCATTTACAATATCAAACACATCTTGTGACCGATATTTTTGCATTACTGTATTCACAGTAATTCGCCGCATCCAACCTTCAAAAGAGCCTTTAAATTTATATTGACTAATCTTATCAAAAATGGTAATAAAGCTATCTTGAAGATTATCTTCTGCTTCGGTTCGGTTTCTAGAATATTTGAGGCATACCGAGAAAAGCTTTCCCGAAAAAAGCCGGTAAAGCTGCTCTTGCGCGGTTATTTCACGCTTTTTACATTCTTTAATGAGTTGATCTAAACTCAATAGTTTTGTTTGGTTTATGCCAATTACTATAAATTGGTGCTTAGTTTGATGGGGCCTCGGTTAAAACCGGGACCTGTATCTCTAAATATTGATTATTTCCATCAGCATCTTCTCCTGTCCAAAATTGAAAGGTGTAGGTTCCTTCATATATCACCATAAAATCAAAGCTGTTCGTTTGAATACTCTCATCTCCTGAAATATCAGAACAGTCTCGATCTGTAAAAACCGAGTTAACCACTCCTATCCGTCTGGTGGTGTTATCAGGTCGTGTAAACGAAAAGTTTGAAAAAAAATGACATTCAGTAGGGCGCGCAAACTCAACTGGAATGGTGTAGGTACTACCTAACACAAAATTCTCAGGAAATTCTGCCGCAACCACCGGAACAAACTCGTAATGAAAGTTTGCATCATCATCATCTAAACTGCAAGATACTGCTGTCAGTAATAGCATAAAAAGTAATAGGGTCTTTTTCACTTTTATCAACAATTGTTTGTTCACAGATGCTTAATTTACGAAAGGTTGCGTGTTAAACGCAAAAAATCCCGTGAAAACGGGACTTTTAAGCTGTTTTGTAAGAAAATTCTATTCGTTTACAAGCGCAATGGCTTCCTTTATTTTTACTTCCAATTCCTCCAATAATTCAGGATTGTCAAGTAAAAGGTTTTTAACCGCGTCACGTCCTTGACCTAGTTTGGTGTCATTATAGCTAAACCAAGATCCACTTTTCTTTACAATTTCATAGTCAACCCCAATGTCCAAAATTTCACCAACCTTAGAGACTCCTTCACCGTACATAATATCGAACTCTGCAGTTTTAAATGGTGGCGCTACTTTATTTTTGACCACTTTCACACGAGTTTTATTACCCATAACATCACCATTGGTGTTTTTAATTTGAGTGGATCGACGAATATCGAGTCGTACAGAAGCGTAAAACTTTAAAGCATTACCACCGGTAGTAGTTTCCGGATTACCGAACATCACCCCAATTTTTTCACGAAGCTGGTTGATAAAGAAAACGGTACAGTTGGTTTTACTAATAGTAGCCGTCAGCTTTCGTAGCGCTTGAGACATTAAACGAGCATGTAATCCCATTTTACTATCTCCCATTTCTCCTTCAATCTCACTTTTTGGAGTTAAGGCTGCGACCGAATCGATTACAATAATATCGATAGCTCCAGAACGAATAAGATTATCTGCAATCTCTAGCCCTTGCTCACCGTGATCCGGTTGCGAAATAATTAATTCGTCAATATTTACCCCCAGTTTTTCAGCATAGAAACGATCGAAGGCGTGCTCTGCATCAATAAATGCGGCGATACCGCCGGCTTTTTGAGCTTCGGCAATCGCATGCAGTGTTAGGGTTGTTTTACCGGAAGATTCTGGTCCGTAAATTTCAATAATACGACCTCTTGGGTAACCGCCTACTCCTAATGCAATATCTAACCCTAATGAACCAGAAGGGATAGCTTCTACATCTTCCACAACCGTATCCCCCATTTTCATTACCGTACCCTTACCATAGGTTTTATCTAACTTGTCAAGAGTTAGTTTAAGGGCTTTTAGTTTCGCATCTTTTTCGTTACTCATTTTTAATCGATTTTGATGCTAAAATAATGTTTCTCTTATCAGCAAACAATACACACACGCAACCTTTGTTAACATATTGCATCATGCTAATAAGCAATGATCAAAAAAGAGTACGAAATCGTTCGATAGCTTGCTGTCGAGCAATCGGTGCCGGTTGGTATTTAATATACTTCTTGATTATGAAAAAGAAAAATTAATTACTACGGGCTATTAAGGCGTTTCGGTTTTATCGAAGCGCTTTTTTATTACTCAACAAGAATATGTTCATTTAGGGTTTTTTGATGATTGCTTTGGTGAGCAGCAACTCAAAGAAAGACGGTTTACTTGACCAATAACCAAGCATCACGAGTCTCGTTTCGTCTGATGGAGCGAAGCGCTTTTAGGGCTGCATCTTTATCAACAAAACCAGCAAAAGAGACTTGGTGTAAACCAAAGCGATTGGTGCCAATTAACTCAGCTTCATATCCCTTAGCGGTTAATTGATTTACTTTTTTTGTTGCATTGTTTTTTACACGAAAAGCTCCCGCTACCACAAAGTACTTCTTTATTTCCGCCTTTGTAAGATTAAGACTAATAGCTGGTAATTCCATCGGTGCGGTATCAAAGAAAGTTGCGGTTTGAATGCTATCTTCAACAGTTTCTTGTGTCTGCGTTGCTATTTCCTGTTGTTGCTTTTTGTTGTAATCGTTTAACTCCTTAATACCAAGTCCCAAACCAATCAAAAATAGTCCAATAGCTGCATATCGCAAATATGGTGGTTGCGATCTACGCTCTTGGGTAATGGCAACCGGAACACGTTTTTCTAATTTTTCAACTTCTTCTTTATAAACCTCACGTTTAATAGCAGGAGAAGTGAACGATGAAAGGCCGAAAGAAGCAGTCAAATAATTTACCGAATTAGTTGGGGTAAACAATAGATTTCCTTCAGCATTCAAAGAAAGGGATCCAACATTTTCTAAAATAACTTCTTCATTATTGCTAAATTCTTTCTTCCAGAGTTTGATTTCTTCTTCAATACGATCCATCGCATTCTCAAAAGAAATGCCATCGCATTCTGAAATATATGAAGCCAATAATCCGTCGTTGGTAACTAACTGCGAATTAAAGGTAAGCTGTTTTGATGGTGGATAAAAACTATGATCAGCAGCATTGTGTTGTGCCGACCTGTAGTTAGTAATAAAAGCACCAAACCCCGGTATGGTTACACATTGATAACGGTATAGAAGATCACTAATGGGTTTGGATAATGTCATATGAACAAATATTTAAAAAAAATAGCCCCAAACAAATAAGTGCGTCAACATTTTATTAACAAAAATGACTGCCGTATTTTCGTTTTTTGATTTTCAAAAAGTTAGCGTGACCGATAACGAACTTTTATTCATATTACGATTGCAATGCACCCCGGGAATTGGTGACACAACAGCAAAAAAATTACTACAACATTGTGGTAGTGCTGAGGCCATTTTTGCTGAAAAAAATCAAAATCTTTTAAGAATTGAGGGCGTAGGCAGTTTACTTCTTGAAAACCTAAAGGATAAGCAAAACAGTATAAAAGCAGAGCAAGAACTTCGTTATATTATTGATAATAAAGTACAGAGTTCTTTTTTTACTGATGGTGATTATCCCGAGCGATTGAAACATTGTGTTGACGGACCAATTTTGTTATTTAGCAAAGGAAACATTGACCTGAAGAACAAGAAAATAATAAGTATTGTAGGAACACGGCAAATTACTTCAAAAGGGATTGCGTTTTGTGAAAAACTTATAGAAGATTTAGCTCACTTCGACCCAATTATCGTTTCTGGATTCGCTTATGGTACCGATATCACAGCTCATAAAAATGCCATTAAAAACAAGTTACAAACAATAGGGTGCTTAGCACACGGACTTAATCAAATATATCCTAAAGTGCATCATCGATATGCGAATCAGGTAGAAGAAAATGGCGGATTCTTTACTGATTTTTGGAGTAGTTCGAACCCTGAGCGTGAAAACTTTTTGAAACGGAACAGATTGATTGCGGGACTATCGCAAGCAACCATTGTTATTGAATCTGCAGAAAAAGGAGGAAGCCTAGTTACAGCTGATATTGCCAATAGTTATAATCGAGATGTTTTCGCGGTTCCAGGTAGACCTTCAGATAAAATGAGTCTAGGGTGTAATAATTTGATCAAACAGCAAAAGGCGCATTTAATGACCAGCGCAGCCGACTTAATCTATTTGCTGAACTGGGAACTTGAAGAACAACCAACGAAAAAGCTACTACAAAAACAACTTTTTGTTGAATTAGATGCCACTGAAAAGAAAGTGTATGCGTTTTTAAAGGAACAAGAAAGAGAACTGCTCGATATCATTGCGCTTCGCTGTGGAATACCCACATTTAAAGCCGCCAGTGTATTATTAAATATGGAATTGAAAGGTGTTATTAGACCATTGCCAGGAAAAATGTTTGAATTAGTTTGAAAGTGCGACTTCCCCTTTTTATTAACCGTTCACTGACACTCCCGCCAGCATACTATTAACACTTTAGTAACCAATTACTTTCCGAACTCTACTAAGTACCTCGTCAGCAACTTTTTTTGCCTTTTCAGCACCGATTGCCAAGGCATCATCAATTTCATTCAGGTTTTCCATATAATGATTAAATCGAGCACGCTCATTAGCAAACGTATGAATGATAAGTTCATACAATGCTTGCTTTGCATGGCCATAACCATAGTTGCCTCCTTCGTAATTCGCTTTCATTGTTGCAATCTGATCTGGTGCAGCTAACAATTTATAAAGCGCAAACACATTACAAGTTTTCCATTCTTTCGGTTCTTCTAGTGGGGTGCTATCTGTTTGAATTCCCATAATTTGCTTGCGTAGCTTTTTATCTGAAAGAAAAATATTGATGGTATTACCTTTACTTTTACTCATTTTTGCACCGTCAGTCCCAGGAATATACATAGTATCTTCATTATGGGTCGCCTCGGGTATCACAAACACCTCTTTTTTCATAGTAGCATGAAAACGCGAAGCAACATCGCGAGTCATTTCTAGATGTTGTTGCTGATCTTTCCCCACGGGAACAAATTCAGCATCATACAATAAAATGTCTGCCGCCATAAGCATAGGGTAACTAAATAAACCGGCATTGACATCTTCTAGTCTATCGGCTTTGTCTTTAAAACTATGCGCCAGGGTTAAACGTTGATATGGAAAAAAACAGCTTAAGTACCAAGACAATTCTGCAGTTTGTGGCACATCGCTTTGTCTGTAAAAAACAGTCTTATCAATATCTAAACCAAATGCTAACCATGCAGCGGCGGTTGCATACGTATTTTGTCTAAGTGTTGTACCATCTTTTATTTGCGTAAGCGAATGCATATCTGCGATAAATAAGAACGACTCATTTTTATCATCACTTGCCATTTTTATTGCAGGAATAATCGCTCCTAATAAATTACCTAAATGAGGAGTGCCTGTACTTTGAACTCCGGTTAAAATTCTTGCCATTCTTGCTATGTATCAAGGCGACAAAGGTAAATTTTTCGTTTGTATTTTCTCATTTTTATTGTTTAGGTCTTATTTATCTTTTTAGCGATACAATTTGTTTATTTTTGAATCCATGCGATATCTTAAATATCCTTTTTGGCTGTTGTACCGAATATGGTTTTATATTCTGGTAACTATGCCTATTATTTTATTATTTCCGCTACTTGTTATCTCTATTTTAAAAGAAAGTTGGTATCCATTTTTCTTTAGGCTAGCGCGTATTTGGTCTAAAATCATCTTATACGGAATGGGATTCATACCTATAATCAAAAGGGCTCAAAAACTAAATTGGAAAGACAGCTATATGCTCATAGCGAATCATACGTCGATGACCGATATTATGTTAATGCTGTTGGTTGCAAAAAGCCCATTTGTATTTGTAGGGAAGGCTGAGCTTGCTAAGATTCCGTTATTTGGGTTTTTCTACAAACGCACATGTATCTTGGTAGATCGCAGTGATGCAAAAAGCCGAAACTCGGCATTTTATGCCGCACAGCGACGCTTAAAACAGGGGCTTAGCATATGTATTTTTCCAGAAGGCGGAGTGCCCGAGGATGAGAATATTCTATTAGATAGTTTTAAAAATGGTGCTTTTCGATTGGCGATTGATCATCAAATTCCAATAGTACCCATTTCATTTGCGGATAATAAAAAACGGTTTTCATATACCTTTTTTAGCGGAAGCCCTGGGAAGATGCGTGTAAAAGTTCACGAGTTTATAGAAACACTTGATCTAGACCGATCTTCAGTTGATACATTAAGAGAAAATTCATGGAAAATTATTCATGATCAATTGCTAACCTTCAACCCACAAACAGAAATTGCACATACATAGCGGTATCTGCAATCTAAGAATAAATAGTATCTTTACCTGATTGCTAAACGTTTTTATAAACCATCTCCTGATATAGCAATATATTCAGGATCAATTATATACATACATATGGGTTGCAACAGTTGTTCAACCGGAAAGGACGGTCAGCCTAAAGGTTGCCGTAATAATGGTACCTGTGGTACCGATAGTTGTAATAAACTAACGGTATTCGATTGGTTATCGAATATGTCACTTCCTGCAGGTCAAGAACCTTTTAACTGCGTTGAGGTTCGTTTTAAAAATAGTCGAAAAGAATACTTTAAAAACACATCCAATCTTACTTTAAGTATTGGAGATATTGTTGCCACCGAAGCCTCTCCTGGACATGATGTAGGTATGGTTACCTTAACCGGTGAACTTGTTCGCATACAAATGAAAAAGAAAAAGGTTAAGGAAGATTCTGATCAGGTTAAAAAGATTTACCGAAAGGCTTCTCAAAAGGACATTGATATCTGGCAAAAATCACGCGACCGTGAAGAAGATATTAAGGTACGTAGTAGAGAGTTAGCAATTCGACTAGGTCTCCAAATGAAAATATCAGATATCGAGTTTCAAGGAGATGGTTCGAAAGCGACATTTTATTACACCGCTGAGGAACGTGTTGATTTCCGCCAGTTAATTAAAGATATGGCAAAGGCCTTCAATATCCGTATTGAAATGCGTCAAATTGGCTATCGTCAAGAAGCGGCTCGATTAGGAGGTATTGGTTCTTGTGGGCGCGAGCTATGCTGTTCGACCTGGTTGACTGATTTTAGATCTGTTAGCACATCAGCAGCACGATATCAGCAACTTTCTTTAAACCCGCAAAAACTGGCTGGACAATGTGGTAAATTAAAATGTTGTTTAAACTACGAACTGGACACTTACCTTGATGCTTTAAAAGAGTTCCCGAGAACAGATGCTAAATTATATACCGAAAAAGGAAAAGCCGTTTGCCAAAAAACAGACATTTTTAAGGGCGTTATGTGGTTTGCATATGAAGGCGAATGGATGAACTGGCATAAGATTACCGTCGAGCAAGCCAACGAGATCATTGAGATGAACAAGAACAAAAAGCCGGTTGCTAGCCTAGAAGAATATGCCCTTGAGCTTGAAGAAGATACTAAAGTCGAGTTTGAGAACGTTGTGGGACAAGATAGTTTGACCCGTTTTGATAAACCGAAGCGTAAGCGTGGTAATCGTAATAAGAATAAGCGTCGTAACAAAAACAACAAGAATCGAGCACAGAAGAAATGAGTAAACTAGCCCATTGCAAGCTCACAAAGCGTCGGTTGGAAACTAATTTTGATTTCGAGGCAAGCCTCCGAGCATTAAAATCTCGATTATCAAGCAAGTATGGCTGTATCACCCTAATGGCTTTGTTATTTTTATCATGTGATAATAATGCGGTTTTTTCCGAATATCGATCAGTAGATGGTGAATGGGATAAAGATGAACGAATAAATTTCACTTTTCAACCAGAAGATACCGTCTCCATAAACCAACTATACCTGCACGTACGTAATACTAATGAATATGAGTTTAGTAACTTGTACTTGATTGCTACCCTAAATGCTCCGGATGGTCTAGTAGTAACGGACACCTTGCAATACGAAATGGCGAAGGCTGACGGTACTTGGTTAGGTAGCGGATTTACCGATGTAAAGGAAAACAAATTGTGGTATAAGCAAAATATCACTTTTAAAAAACTTGGTGAGTACACCATTGAAGTTGGTCATGCAATGCGAAAGAATGGTGAAGTGGCAGGAATTACAGGTCTAAAAGGAATTACGGAAGTAGGTTTTAGTATAGAAAAAGCTCCAAATTAAAACGATCATGGCAAAGAAAGCAGCAAAAAAAACAGAAGGATGGTTTAAAGGGAATTGGAAATACATCAAATGGTTTTGGATCACTTTTGGTGTTGGTATTTTTTCTTTTTTAATGCTATTTGTCCTTGCATCATGGGAAGTTTTTGGTGAAATGCCCACTTTTGAAGAGTTAGAAAACCCTAAAACGAATCTTGCGACGGAAGTTATTTCAATTGATGGAAAAGTTATTGGTAAATACGCTTACGAGAATAGAACACCAATTTTGTATAAGGATTTACCTCAAAACCTAGTAAATGCATTAGTTGCTACTGAAGATGAACGCTATTTTTCACACTCCGGAATTGATGGGCGAGGCACTGTTCGAGCATTTGCTTTTTTAGGAACCCGTGGTGGTGCAAGTACGATTACACAACAATTATCTAAACTGCTTTTTACAGGAGAACGGAACAAGAATATTTTAGGGCGAGGGCTTCAAAAAATAAAAGAGTGGGTAATTTCTATTCGACTTGAGCGTCAGTATACCAAAGAAGAAATTATTGCGATGTACTTGAATAAAATGGACTTTATTAAGAGTGCCGTTGGGATACAATCAGCATCAAACATTTATTTTGGTAAAGAACCTAAAGATTTATTACAGGAAGAATCAGCAGTTTTGGTTGCTATGCTGAAAAACCCAAGACAGTTTAATCCGGTTCGCGAAGTGTCAAAAGCAAAATCGTTACGTCGCCGAAATCAGGTATTTGTGCAGATGTATAAAAACGGATTTTTAACTGAAAAGGAAAAAGATTCATTTCAAAAACTACCGCTTAAAACCAATTTTACCCCGCAAAGTCATGATGAGGGGATGGCAACTTATTTTCGCCAGTATTTAAGGAGTTTCGTAAGTAATTGGAGTAGAAATAACAAAAAGCCAGACGGCTCATTTTACAATATCGATCGTGATGGATTAAAAATTTACACCACAATCGATTCAAAAATGCAAGCCTATGCCGAAGAGGCTATGAAAGAACATATGCCTAGGCTTCAAGCAGAGTTTTTTCATCAAAATACACCTAAACGAAATCCCAAAGCACCATTTTATGATATTGAACAGCCAGATATCGATCGTATTATGGAAGGATCGATGAAACGATCTGAGCGTTGGCGTAAAATGAAAAAAGAAGGGATTTCAGAAAAAGAGATACGTGCTTCGTTTAGACGAAAAACAGAAATGAAGGTGTTTTCATGGAATGGTGATATTGATACAGTAATGACTCCGTTGGATTCTATGCGATACTACAAGCACTTTTTGCAAACGGGTGTAATGAGTATGGAACCACAAACGGGCCATGTAAAAGCATGGGTAGGTGGCATTAATTTTAAGCACTTTAAATACGATGCGGTAAAGCAGCAAAAAAGACAGGTGGGTTCAACGTTTAAACCCTTTGTGTACGCAACTGCGATTGATCAGTTAAAATTATCTCCTTGTCAAGAATTTCCTAATGTACAGATCACTATCCCTGCAGGAAAATATGGAAATCCTGAACCCTGGACCCCTAAAAATGTGGGTGCAAAATATGGAGGGATGATGTCTTTAAAAAAGGCGTTAGCGACATCTACTAATACCATTACCGCAAAGTTAATGGATATGGTAGGACCTCGTCAAGTGGCGAATTTGGCAAGACGTACGGGTATTGAAAGTGAAATTTTGCCAGTACCCTCAATTGCCTTGGGTACGCCTGACGTTAGTTTATTCGAAATGGTAGGCGCCTATGGTACTTTTGTAAATGAGGGTATTTATGTAAAGCCCGTAATGGTAACTCGAATTGAAGATAAGTACGGAACCGTTTTATATGAATTTACACCCGAAACAAGAGATGTACTTAGTAGGGAATCGGCCTATGCAACTATCAGCTTGTTAGAAGGTGTTACTAGAGGAGGCTCGGGAGCACGTTTAAGACATGAGGGGCGTGATAAATACCGAGCGGACTATAAAGAGGTGGTAACAGGGTACCCTTATAAATTTGAGAATCCGATTGCAGGAAAAACAGGAACTACTCAAAACCATTCAGACGGCTGGTTTATGGGCATGGTACCAAATTTGGTGACCGGGGTTTGGGTAGGTGCTGAAGATCGTGCTGCTAGATTTGCTAATATTAAATACGGCCAAGGTGGTTCTATGGCACTACCAATATGGGGTTTATTTATGAAAAAGTGCTACGCAGATAAAGATCTGAATATTTCAAAAGCTGAGTTTAAACGGCCAGAACGCATGAGTATAAGTTTAGATTGTTCTATTGAACAATCTAAAGATTCTATTCCGGTCACAAAAGAACAAAAAGAAGTTCAGGACCTCTTTGGGACGAGGCCTTAATAAGTCATAATACTTATTTTTTTGATTAAATAAATGCTTCTAAAACAGAAGCATCACTGCCTTATTTTTCGTAATTTTCAGCTACAAATACATCAGAAAATGATTAAAAAAACAGTTACTAATGTTGATATTGCTTTAGAGGGAGTTGAAAGCGGAATGACTATGATGCTGGGTGGATTCGGACTCTGTGGAATTCCTGAAAATAGCATTGCAAAACTGGTCGAACTTGGCGTAAATGATCTTACTTGTATATCGAATAATGCGGGAGTTGACGATTTTGGATTGGGTCTTTTGCTTCAAGAAAAACAGATAAAAAAAATGATCTCGTCTTACGTGGGGGAAAATGATGAGTTTGAGCGCCAAATGCTTAGTGGCGAGCTAGAGGTTGAATTAATTCCACAAGGAACACTGGCAGAGCGTTGCCGAGCTGCCCAAGGCGGATTTCCTGCTATTTATACTCCCGCAGGCTATGGTACCGAAGTAGCTGAAGGTAAAGAAACCAGAGAATTTGATGGGAAAATGTATGTGTTAGAACATGCATTTAAGGCCGACTTTGCTTTTGTAAAAGCATGGAAAGGAGACGAAGCAGGAAACCTTATCTTTAAAGGGACCGCAAGAAATTTTAATCCGTGTATGTGTGGTGCCGCTAAGATTACAGTTGCTGAGGTAGAAGAGTTGGTACCCGCCGGTACTTTGGATCCGAATCAAATACACATTCCAGGAATATTTGTGCAGCGAATTTTCCAAGGTGAAGTATATGAAAAACGAATAGAACAGCGAACGGTAAGAACGCGATAATACCAAAAGGTGTCAAAAGCTGAATATTCATATGAAACCATGCAAAAGGAGTGGTTACGTCTTACTGGTGCCACTATCGAAACTCTCAAAACAGAAATTGCTCAACAGCAAATACCAGATCTAAAGCTTTTTAATACGGGTACGGGAACTTCCGCTTTGACAATTGTTGATATCGAGGACAATAAGTACTTATATGTAGACAAACATATTGAATCAATAACAGGTTGTGCTTATCATCTTTATTTTTCTAAAGGTCCAAAGTACATTTTTACAAAAGCCAACATCGATCTTATTCCCAAAGTTATCTCATCAACAATACATCAAACAAGATTTTTCAAGAGTAAAAAAGTTAGCGAGTATAATGACTTCATTGTTAACAGAGAGCTTTCATATCGACATGAATCTGGCAGAAAATGGGTGCTACATCAAGTACTGAGACATTTGGTAAACAAAAAAGGAGAAATTTTTGCTGTTGCTACGTTGCAAACTACTATCAATCATATCAAATTGGATAATAGGTTCAGGTATTATATTTATAATAGGAAACTAAACGAAATTGTATATCCGAAGAATAAAAAATCGAAGCCATCAGATATCGCTTTGAACGGGCTATCAACTCGCGAAAAAGAAATTGTATTTCTAATCTTAAAAGGATTGACAAGTAAGGAAATTAGTAAGCAGTTATTTGTTAGTTATCACACGATAAGGACCCATCGGAAAAACATTTTTAGTAAGTTGGATTGCCATAATGTACTTGAACTTGCAAGCCGCCTAGAGTTATTAACTACAAGCAACGAATAGTAAATAATAGGGATCACGACTATTGTAATTAATGTTATTGTATTATTAAAAAAGGATCGAAATTCCAATAAGATGAAATACCCCAAATGCGGTATTTTTTAGATAATTTAATGTGCTAATTTTCGAGTTGATCTATCAACCTGTTCCTTTTTTAAAGAATGATCTATGAAAAACGAATTGAATAAGGACCCCTTAGAAAAAGTCGAGATTGTTGATTTAGAACAAGGCTTTGCACAGCTTGCTTCTACCTATGAATATATGTCGACTAGTACCCTACAATCAATCAAGCAGCAGATCGTTTCCCAGCAAATACCGGCCTTTAAAAGTTATGCAAATGGTATCGGTCCTTGTGCACTTACTGTTTTTGATATTGAGGAACAACGATTTTTATATGTTGACGATGATATTGAAAAAATCAGTGGAATTCCTAAAGAACATTATTTTAATAAAGGAATTAAGTACCTATTCAGCAGATTGGCTTATGACAACATCCCTTACCTTATAAAATCGACTTATCACGAACGGCAATTTCTTAAAAAAATCCCAACTGAAAGCTATGCAGACTTGATTGTGAATCGAGAATACGCCTATCGAGAAAAAGGGTCAAAGCGATGGATATTACAGCAAATTATAAGACATTTAGTAAATGATGACGGGAGTATTTTTGCAATAGTTACACTACAAATAAATATTGATCATATTAAATGTGATAATAAGTTTCGGTATTATATCTACAACCGGAGATTAAATGAGATAGTGTATCCGAAAAAGAAAAAGCGAATACCTTTAGATGTTACGCTAAACGTGCTTTCGGCTAGAGAACGAGAAATTGTTGAACTTATTTCTTTAGGCTTTTCAAATCAACAAATAGCTGACAAATTATTTATTAGTTATCATACCGTACGAACACATCGGAAAAACATTTTTAAAAAATTAGGCTGTTCTTCAGTGTTAGACTTAGTTCGCTTGATTAATAATCATTAAGGATTACAACCACTTTTCCAAGCGGAATCAAAGTTAGATCGCAGGACTGTCCCCAAGGAGGTATGATTAGAATTAGTTAATAAAACGGCTTCCACTCCGTTAGGAAACATCATTATTCTTGATCTTACCGCTCGATCACAGCAATTACCATTTGCTGTTCGTCCGTCTGGGCCTCTGGTACCACCTTTACTTAAGTAAACACCATAGGTTCCATCCAAAGTACTTTCAAAAAGTCCCAATTCGCCAGCTATAATTTTGTCACGTTGTGTATTCGAAATGAGTCTTTCTTGAGGATCATTCTTGAAAAAAGCCAGTATTGTCGCCAAATCCATGGAAGAAAGTACTAAACCACCAGATCCACCATTTAAATACGGGTCACTTGTATGAAGCCATCCAAGAGAACCATCGGCGGGATCTTGAAAACTTTCATTAAAAGGCCATTGATATGCCATCGCGTATGTTGGCGAGTCATAATAATCGTTTATTTCATCTGCGGTGTCAGGAGGGTTTATATTAAGCGGTTTAAAAATCCGTTCTTCTAAAAACTTAAAATAAGCATCAGTACATATCGTATCATAATCTTCATTGTTCTCATCTAGTTGAAAAAAGAATTCGCCTATAAGTACACGAATCAACGTAAAATTAGCATTTTGATACAGGCCATCTCGATTTGCATTAGGTGGACGGATAAGGCTCGTCAACATATCTGCTTCAGATAACATGTCGCCCGGTCGCGGTGTACTACCAATAAAATCGATTGATGATTCCATGCGTAATAACTTCTTAAACGTGAGATAATGAGGCGAATCTACATCTCTAAAATCAGGGTGAATGGTATCTCTCCAACTTTCAGGCAGGTAGTTTACAACATTAAATTCAAGACTTACATTTCTTTCTTCCATAGCGATCATCAAGGCGATAGCACCAATAAATTTAGAGACCGACGCGACATTTAGTCGAGTGTTTACCGTCATGTCAATCGGACCATTAGGGTCATTTTCATGCCTTGCAAGTCCGAAGGCATTCGAATGATATAACGTTCCATCGTTATTTACAACAAATTGATATCCCGAAATGTTTTGGCTTTCCATATCACTTATTACACCTTCGACAAATTCATCAATATCAAATTGTAGGGAATCATCACAAAATTGATCGGAAGGATCATTCTTTTCACAGGCTGCCACAATAAAAAGCGCTGTGACAATAAAAAGTAGCCAGATTGGTCGTTTCTTTTCCATAGTTTATAATTTACCAAGTTGGTTTTTTATACTTAGTCATATTAGGATCGCCCAGCATGAAAAAATCAGACGAAAACTCCATGTTTTCTTCGCCATTTAAATCATATAGCCATTCGCCTCTCCAAGTGCCCATAGATTGATAGTAATCTCGAACACAAGAACCTTTGTCCTTTAGCACATCGATGTAACCTTTACACTTTTTCCAATACTTTTTCTTTTGGGCAGAACCTGCTGCTACTAAATTTTTATCACGATTGTCGTTTTGGTGGGAGGCATCAAGAGCGTTGTCAAAAGTTTCACCATTTTGCCAAGCCTTGGCGAAAGGAGTAAAACGGGAAAAGAGGTAATTAAGATAGCGTGATCCACAGACCGATTTGGCACCAACATCTATAAATGCTTGCCCGAGGGATGATCCGCCCCAACAATTTAACATAAAAACCGACCGAATAGGAAATCGCCCTTTACCATAAATAGGACCTAAGCGATTAAACACTTCTTTAGCGGTGACCAGTCCGTCGTTTTTGGCATCGTCCTTCTTTACTTTTTTTAGGCTAATGCCCGATCGACTTCCATGGGTGATGACATAAATATCGATGTAGTATCCGTCGTCCGCCAGTTCAGTTAAATACTTGAAAAAATTAGCTTCGGTTGCTTTATCTTTTTTTGTCGGTTTGGGTTTTGCTCGATACTTTTTGTTGGTAAGTAGAATCGATTTGTCATAATTTTTAATGGCATACTCCTCTTGAACTTGAATGGTTTGAAAAAACTGCCAAATGGGTTTGTCTTCATTGTAAAAAACGATTAACGAAGCGCTTTTTTTGGCTTTTGGCCCACTATTTTTTCCTGTTTTTCGTTGAGGTTTATTTGATTTTAAATTGGCTTCCTGACCCCAATGGGTTAATGCCGAAATATGGGTCCACCCTTTTTCCCAATTTTTACTGTTATACGTAACATCACCTAATTTTCCGTTGTCCAGAACTTTTCGAACGACGGCTCGATCATCGCGGCGATTCACGAAAATAATGTGTCGATCATCATAGCCTTTTTGTGCATAGGCCGTGTGATGCCACCCTTTGGATAATTTAGATTCTTGAATTTTTTTACCAAATTGAAGATTTTTCCCAATCCGATTGACTACCATGCGACCAGAGTTTCGGTCAAGGCGCATGAGATAGGTTTTTTTATCAGCTTTGTAAAACACAAAACTGGTCCAGCTTTTATCAATTTTTGTGTTTTTAACCTGTTTCCCAATTTTTCCGTTCGATCGCATTTCATTAATGATTAACCGGCCATCAGTATAATCATATCGCACCATATAGGTTTTCTCATCATGAGTAACAAAATCGAAATAGGTCCATTCGTTCCATTTCGAGCCTTTGGTTATGAGTTTGTCAGGTTTTGGACTACTTGAATCAGGGGAATAAATCGCATAGCGCCCTCCTTTTTTATGCTCAGACAAAAAGAAATATTGCCTTCCATCTGCTACAAATAATCGTATGTCGGTGAATTTCTTGTCACTACCCCATTGTTTTTCAAGATTTCCATTGTTTTTGTTGATGGAATAGATCCATACTTTTTTTGAGTTTCTTCTAGAACTCAGTAGTACATAAGAAATGCCCTTGCTTCCATAATTATAGATACGCTCTGTTTGCAAAGTCGACATATTGGTACGCCAATATGATTCTTTTAGCGTACCAATTGGCCTTCCATTTTTGTCTAAATACATATGCTTAAGCTTGCCGCTATACCGATTGTATAATGTAAGCAACTCTGCATTTTCTTTATTTGCTAAAAGCTGATTGCCAAATCCTAAACAGATGAATATGAGCAGAAAACGAATCATTTGATATTGTTTTTTGCCAAATTAGTAGTCTACCATTTGGAATCATATACCTCGTTTGAGGTATTTTCTAATGATCTAATGGAGTAATTTCTTAATATATCAATGATATAATTTGAAAAAGTCAGATTTAGTAGTCAAATAATTGCTTATCTTTTTTGTTAATAGGGCTTTTATGAGAGAAAATGTTGTAGTAGAGAAGTCGGTCGATTTCGCATTGGACATTATCAATTTTTGTGAATTACTAGAATCGAACAGAAAATTTGTTATTGCTAAGCAATTATTAAAATCTGGAACTAGCATTGGTGCCAATATACATGAAGCTCAGAATGCAGAAAGTAGGCAAGATTTCATTCATAAGATGAAAATTGCTCTTAAAGAGCTGGAAGAAACGAAGTATTGGCTTGAACTGTGTGAAAGAGCAAGTTCATATCCTTTTAAAAAAGAACTGAAAGAAAAAGTGACTGAGCTTGGGTTGATAATGTATAAAATTGTATCGACTAGTAAAAAGAACTTTTAAATGGAATAATTGCTACATTTACTCATTAATAGACTGGTACATTAATCATGCTCGACAAAAACGGAATAGCAAAACGAATCGCTCAAGAAGTGAAAAATGGATATTACGTAAACCTAGGAATTGGAATCCCGACTTTGGTAGCCAATTTTGTTCGCGATGATATTGAAGTTGAATTTCAAAGTGAAAATGGCGTTTTAGGTATGGGACCGTTTCCGTTTGAAGGAGAAGAAGATGCAGATATTATCAATGCGGGAAAGCAAACCATCACGACACTTCCGGGTGCTTCTTTCTTTGATTCTGCTACTAGCTTTGGAATGATACGTGGTCAACATGTGCACTTAACAATTTTGGGTGCAATGGAAGTTGCAGAAAATGGGGATATTGCTAACTGGAAAATACCAGGTAAAATGGTGAAAGGTATGGGTGGTGCAATGGATCTTGTAGCTTCTGCCGAAAATATTATTGTGGCCATGATGCATACTAATAAAAGAGGAGAATCCAAATTACTAAAAAAATGCAGCTTACCTTTAACTGGTGTTGGCTGTGTCAAAAAAGTAGTGACCAATCTTGCCGTACTAGAAGTGACTGAAAAAGGATTTAAATTACTGGAGCGTGCACCTGGAGTTTCTGTAGAAGAAATTAAAAATGCGACGGAGGGGAACTTGATCGTAGCGGGAGAAGTGCCGGAGATGATTGTATAGATGCAAGAATAAAAAGACTAGACTTGAGTCCTAAACTATTGCAAATTGCTACTGGACACAGTTTACTACATTAAAGAGACATCAAGTACTTCTTGGGAGTAGTACCATATTTTTTCTTGAAACCTGCTATAAAATGACTTGCCGTACTATACCCAATTTTTAGGCCAACTTCATTCACGTTGTGCTCACCAGTTTCTAACATTTTACGAGCATATTCCATTTTGTAATCAAATAAAAAGCTGTAGACCGAGTCACCATATATTTGTTTAAAACCTTCTTTTAACTTTTTTAAGCTAAGTCCAATTTCATTAGCTAATTCTTGCAACCCTGGAGGTTCTGCCATTCTGGAAATCACAATATCCTTGGCTTTTCTAATTTTGATCACGTTTTCTTCATCAACTAAAAAAGGGCAAGCTTCGATAGCCGATTCATCTGATCGATTAAAAAACAAACTGAGTAACTCATAAGCTTTGCCTTTGTAGTAGAGTTTTTTAATGCTTTGGTTTAAATTAAATCCCACTACTTGGTTCAACACCATTAGCATTGCAGGTTTTATAAGTCCATCTTGGTAGTATTTTTTATCCCTATTTTCATCACTTAAGAAAGTAATATAGCCCGCTTCTTGAGAGAATAATTGATGCAGCTTTTTAATGGACATGATCAAAGAGACCAATACACTTTTCGGACCTATATCAACATTTAAGGGAAGATCACGTTGTGGATTATATAATAATAGGGAATGTTCACTTTTAAGATCAATCACGTAGCGCCCGTTATTAAAAACGAAACCACAGCTTCCTTTTAAACAAAAATGAAACTGGATATAGCTGCTGTCAACTTCTCGAATAAGTTTTTGAGCCTGTTTCTTTGTATTGTTGTGCACTAGCAAATAAAACCCTTCATCAATCAAGGTTTCGTTTTCAGCTCTTTTAGCGACATTTTTTAACGCTATTTCCATATAAAAAGCAATGATTTATTTAGAATGATTCCAAACAATAAAATTATTAATCGGTGTTCAACCCTATAAATTTAGGGCGTTTTTCCGGTTTTTATCACTTTTTAGACAGGAATTTCTTGCAGCGGTATTAAAAGTACTTCTAGCGTTATTTTTTTATCATTGCTACGGATATTTTTGTAGCCGTTAAATTAACTTAAAAATTGCAAATCACTCATTCAAAGCAATCTAGCTTTTATGCTATTGGATTAAACTATAAAAAGGCCGATGCAGATGTGCGCGGTTATTTTAGTTTAAATGAAGAAGGCATTAACAAACTACTGCTACTTGCAAAAGAAGCTGAGGTTGAAAGTCTTGTGGTGGTATCTACCTGTAACCGGACCGAGTTATACGGGTTTGCGCAGCATCCCTTTCAGTTGATTAAACTTTTGTGTGAGGTAACTACAGGTACCGTAGAGGAATTTGAAAAAGTGGCATTTGTTCTTAAAAATAAAGAGGCTGTAAGTCACCTTTTTCATGTAGGTACGGGTTTAGACAGTCAGATTTTAGGAGATTTTGAAATTATTGGTCAATTAAAAAAGAGCTTTAGGCTTTCAAAAGAACATTATTTAACCAATGCATATTTTGAGCGTCTTTTTAATAGTGTAATTCAAGCAAGTAAGCGAATAAAGACAGAAACCAAAATTAGTAGTGGTGCAACTTCGGTATCATTTGCATCTGTACAATATATACTAAGTATGGTGCCCAATGTTTCTGATAAGAACATTCTATTGTTCGGTACAGGGAAAATAGGGCGTAATACTTGCGAAAATTTAGTGAAGCACACCAAGAATGAACACATTACGCTCATTAATAGAACTCGTTCGTTAGCAGAACAGGTTGCAGGCAAATTTAATTTGATTGTGAAAGATTTTGAGTCCCTTGGTGATGAAATACGATCAAGCGATATTTTGGTGGTGGCAACCGGAGCCCAACAACCCACCGTATATAAGGAAATGATTAATCCGGATAAAAATTTGTTGATTCTTGATTTGTCGGTGCCTAAAAATGTGGATGCTAAGGTAACTGAACTGCCCAATGTGAAATTGGTGCATCTTGATGACCTTTCCCAAATAACAAACCAGACACTTAACAATCGTAGGGCTGAAATTCCGCTCGCAAAAGAAATTATCGCCGAGATAGAACAAGAGTTTAACGAATGGTTAGAAACACGAAAGTTTGCACCGACCATTAAAGCACTAAGAAATAAACTGCAAGAGCTAAAAACAACCGAGCTGCGCACACAAAAGAAAAAGGTAAAAGACTTTAATGCAGAACATGCCGATGCTTTTGGTGACAAGCTTATTCAAAAAATAACAAATCATTTTGCTAGTCATTTAAAAGATGATGCTTTTGAGACTGATGACAGCATCGAGATAATTAAGCAAGTTTTTAATCTTGACAAAGCCAATTAGTAATGAGTAAATTGATTAGAATTGGCACTCGCGATAGTCAACTAGCCTTGTGGCAAGCACGTTTCGTAAAAAATATAATAGAACACGCAGGGTATCAAACCGAAGTTGTTCCTCTAACTTCTGATGGTGATCAAAACCTTGAACAGCCCTTATATGAAATGGGAATTACAGGTATTTTCACAAAAACTCTGGACGTTGCTTTAATAAACAATAAGATTGATGTTGCGGTACATAGTATGAAAGATGTACCAACTCAACTACCAAATAATATTTCACAAGGAGCGGTCTTACATCGAGCAGCAACCACTGATATTTTGGTTCATAAAGGCATCGATTTCTTAGAAAGAGAAGGGACTATTGCAACAGGTAGCTTACGACGTAAAGCACAGTGGCTAAATAAATATCCAAAACATAAGGTAGTCGATCTTAGAGGAAATGTGAATACCCGTCTTCAAAAACTTGAAGATAATGATTGGAACGGTGCTATTTTTGCTTCGGCTGGCTTAGAACGGATTGATAAAAAGCCTGATAACCACATTGTCTTAGATTGGATGGTTCCTGCCCCGGCGCAAGGAGCAATTATGGTTGCACACCGTTCTGACGATCTTGAATCACAAGAAGCATTATCCAAAATAAATCACCGCATTACGGAGGTATGTACCCATGTAGAGCGTCAGTTTTTAAGCGTACTTGAAGGGGGTTGTACAGCACCTATTGGTGCTTTGGCAACTAATAACGGAGACAAATTAAATTTCGTTGGTGAACTTATTTCTTTAGATGGTAAGCGAAAGGTGAGTATCGAAAAACAATTTCCATTTGCCTTAGCGAAAGATGCTGGTAGAATATGCGCTATGAAGATTCTAGAAGATGGTGGAGCCGAATTGATGGAGGAGATTAAAGCAGCAATTAAGTCATAACGATCTCATTAAATTAAAAAAATGAGAGTTCTCTCCACCAAAAAACTCACCCAATCTCAAAAGGAGTTATTGCTCAATGCTAATATTGGTTTTGTCGAATACGATAGCATACACTTTACCTACGAATTTAAAGCACCCAAAACGATTGAGAACAATATTATTGTTTCTAGTAAAAATGGTATTGTTAGCCTTTTAAAAAAAAAGTTGCTAAATGATTTAAAAACAAAAAACTGGTTTTGTGTAGGTGAAAAGACAAATGTGTTTTTGACTGAAAATGGCATAAAACCAATAGAAATTGGTCAAAATGCTGCCGAATTGGCTCAAAAAATAGTAAAAAGAGATAAAAATGAACGTTACACCTATTTTTGTGGAAATCTAAAAAGAGAAGAGCTTTTTACCATTTTGAACGAAAAAGATGTTGAATTAAATGAGATAGAGGTCTATCAGACTCATTTTAATAATAAGAAAATAAGTGGTGTTTTTGATGGTATTTTATTCTTTAGTCCAAGTGGGATAAAAAGTTATCTCAACCAAAACAAAATTGATAAAGAAATACTTTTTTGTATCGGAAATACCACCGCCAAAGAAGCTAAAAAGCATTCTAACAATATTATTATTTCGAACAAACCAACGGTTGAAAATTCGATTGTTCAAGTTGTCAAGTATGCTAAACAAACAAGATAGACTAAACCTAATAAAACATACGTCCTGATTAAATGGGAAACCCATATGGAAACACTTAAAAACAATTTATTTCTAAAGGCCCTTGACGGTGAAACTGTAGCTCGTCCACCAGTATGGATGATGCGTCAAGCAGGTAGATATTTACCTGAATTCATGGCGCTAAAAAAGAAATACGATTTCTTTACCCGCTGCCGTACTCCTGAATTGGCATCTGACATTACAGTACAACCTATTGATATTGTACAACCGGATGCTGCCATTTTGTTTTCTGATATTTTGGTAATTCCACAAGCAATGAATATTGAAGTAGAGATGAAAAATGGAATTGGTCCGTGGTTGCCAAACCCCATTCGCTCTCAAAAAGACGTTGATCAGGTTATCGTACCCAATATACATGAAGAATTGGGTTATGTGATGGATGCGATTACTATGACTAAAGAAAAATTAAATAATCGCGTTCCATTAATTGGTTTTGCCGGTTCACCCTGGACAATTTTGTGCTATGCGGTACAGGGACAAGGCTCTAAAAACTTTGATTTGGCTAAGGGGTTTTGTTTTTCGCAACCTGAAGCGGCACATCAGCTACTACAAAAAATAACTGATACTACGATCGCCTATTTAAAAGAGAAAGTAAAAACCGGGGTAAATGCTGTTCAGATTTTTGACAGCTGGGGCGGAATGTTATCACCAGTAGATTATCAGGAATTCTCTTGGCACTATATTAACCAAATTGTAGAGGCACTAGCGCCGCTAACAAAGGTAATTGTGTTTGGAAAAGGATGTTGGTTTGCAATGGGTGAAATGGCAAAAAGTAAAGCATCAGCTTTGGGAGTTGACTGGACATGCTCGGCAAGAAATGCACGTTATTTGTCTGGAGGGAATATCACTTTACAAGGTAATTTTGATCCGTCACGTCTTTTATCACCTATACCAGATATTAAGAAAATGGTCAAGCAAATGATTGATGAGTTTGGCAAGGACAAATATGTAGTAAATCTAGGACATGGAATTTTACCAAATATTCCGGTTGATCATGCCAAAGCGTTTATCGATGCTGTTAAAGAATATGGGGCCTAATTAATGTCGATTCGGCAACTTATACGATCACTTAGCTTTAAACAATTGTGGGGGCTAACGTTACTTTTTATTAGAAGACCATTACTGTTGTACCCCACTGCACATGCAACAAGAGTTACCTATTCTATTTGTAATAAAAAGTTCGGAAAAAAACACCATAAAAATGGGCAAGCAAATGCTTTTAGACATGCTGTTTGGAATGTGTTGATTATTGTAAAATGCTTAAAATGGAACAGCAATAAAATTAAATGTATGGCTTGGGCCAAACGCATTACCGATTGGCACGAAGATTTTGCCCCTAACGAACCACTTGCAAGGGCAATGGATCTTCACAATAATAATATTGGCAGACAAGTGTTTGCAGATTTCTATAAAAAAGAAGGTAAGAATGTAACAGAAAAGGTGATCGAGCAACTAACCATTATGACAAAATCTGCCATTTTTATTACTGAAATGAATCAAATAAAACCTGATTTAAAAGCACTAGTTTATATTGAAAATGATTAATGAAGAAATACAATTAGCAACATTAAAAGAAACTTCTGCAGCTGCTTTTTTTGATCTTATTGAACGAAATCGAGAATATATTGCTGATGGTTTCCCTCGTACAGTTGACCAGGTAAAGTCTGCCGAAGATGCGAAACAAATTTTTAACGAATATCAGGATTGGGAAGATCATGAAGAGGGTTATTATTTCTTTTTAAAGGATGAGGAAAAGCTTATCGGTCATTTTCATGTTAAGAATATTAATCAATATTCCAATAAGTGTGAGCTAGGGTATTTTATTGATCAGGAATATGCAGGAAAAGGGTATACTTCTAAAGGCGTGAATTGGCTTTTAGATTTTTGTTTCAAAAAATTGAAGATGAACAAAGTGTATATCTGTACGAACCCCGAAAATATAGGAAGTCAAAAAGTAGCACTTAACAACGGATTTGTACAAGAAGGTGTTTTAAGAGAAGAATATAAATACCCGAATGGCGATGTAAATGATGTGGTTTATTTTGGAAAACTTAAAAGCGAACATCAATCAACTAAACAATAGGTTACATGTTTAAAGATATTAAAGCTAGTGTTGCTGCTTATGGTAAAGCATTGGATTTGATTAAAAAACTCAAACTGGCAAAATACTTTATTGCTCCTAT
Source organism: Spongiivirga sp. MCCC 1A20706 (assembly GCF_046524175.1). Classification (NCBI taxonomy): domain Bacteria; kingdom Pseudomonadati; phylum Bacteroidota; class Flavobacteriia; order Flavobacteriales; family Flavobacteriaceae; genus Spongiivirga; species Spongiivirga sp. MCCC 1A20706. The sequence goes on along the minus strand of NZ_JBEFZF010000010.1, from coordinate 66,067 downwards.
AATGATTAGTGTGATTACAGGGGCATTAATAATCACCCTAGCCTATTTATTATCAGAATCAATAGGTAACTGGATTGCCCAAATATGGGTGTTCGACTTTGGTGCCGAAACGGTATCGACGATTAGTCATATTATTGGGGGGCTATTAGTTTTCGCTCTGGGTCTTATCTTATTTAAGCACATTGTAATGGCCCTTTCGGCTCCATTTATGAGTCCAGTTTCCGAAAAAATTGAAAAACATATGACAGGAGAGGTCTATGTTGACAATTCAGCCAAAGGCGTATCAAAATCATTGGCCAGAGGTATTCGAATTAATGTTAGAAACCTATTCATGGAATTTTTATTTGTAATACCGTTCGTGTTATTAAGTTTTATTCCTGTTATTGGATTAGTATTTTCATTTCTAGTCTTTCTGGTACAGGCTTATTATGCCGGTTTTGGCTGTATGGATTATACACTAGAACGTCATTATTCCTACAGAGAGAGTATTCCGTTTGTTCGAAAAAACCGAGGACTTGCCTATGGCAATGGAGCTATTTTTATCCTTTTGTTGTTGATACCAGTTTTAGGTGTTTTTATTGTTTTACCACTTTCAACAGTAGCTTCAACAACTGAGACTTTAAAGAGGTTGGAGTATGAGGGTAAAGTGAAATTAATTCCTGAAAAAGTAAATTAAACTATGAAAGATCAATTCTATCAATATATTCAAGATCTTCAAGATACCATAACCCATAAATTAGAAGAGGTTGACGGAGAAGCGAAGTTTAAACAAGATTTTTGGAAACGTCCTGAAGGTGGAGGAGGTCGAACACGTGTTATTGAAAATGGGAACGTTTTTGAGAAAGGCGGAGTAAATATTTCGGCCGTACATGGGGCTCTTCCTAAGACTATGCAACAATACTTTGGTGTCGATGATGCTGATTTTTTTGCATGTGGATTAAGCTTGGTGCTGCACCCTAAAAACCCGATGGTGCCAACGGTACATGCAAATTGGCGCTATTTCGAAATGTATAATAAAGAAGGTACTATTGTCGATCAGTGGTTTGGTGGTGGGCAAGATTTAACACCTTATTATCTATTTGAAGAAGATGGAAAACACTTTCATCAAATATGCAAAACGGCTTGCGACAAACACCACACTGATTTTTATTCGAACTACAAGAAAAAGTGTGACGAATACTTTTGGAACGCACATCGAAATGAAGAAAGAGGTTTAGGGGGATTATTTTTTGATTATTGCAAGAAAACGGACGAGATGAGTATGCAGGATTGGTATAATTTTGTGACAGAAGTTGGCGATAGCTTCTTATCCGCTTATGTGCCAATTGTTGAAAAAAGAAAAAATAGTACGTATACCAAAGAACAGCGTGACTGGCAAGAAATTAGAAGAGGGCGATATGTTGAGTTTAATTTGGTCCACGATAAAGGCACTTTGTTTGGACTTAAAACCAATGGCCGTATCGAGAGTATTTTAATGAGTTTGCCGCCGCATGTGCAGTGGGTGTATGATCATCATCCGGAGGTGGGAAGTGAAGAAGAAAAACTGCTGAAGGTACTAGCCAATCCTATTGATTGGGTTTCTTAGTTATAAGTCACAAGTTGTAAGTTAAAAGTATGGTTGACTATAAAAACTATAAAGTTTGGCAAAAAGCTCATAAACTAGTTGTTGAAATTTATGGTGTTACCTCAAAATTTCCGGTATCAGAGAAGTTCAATCTAATCTCTCAGATTAATCGAGCTTGTATATCCATCCCAACAAATATTGCTGAGGGTTGTGGCAGAGAAACTCAAAAAGAACTAGTAAGATTTCTTTATATCGCCTCAGGTTCAGCACATGAATTAGATTATTTAATTTTAGTCTCCACTGACTTAGGATTTATTTCTGTCGAAGACTCAAAAGAGTTATCAAAAGAAGTTGACGAAATCAAAAAAATGCTTTTTTCGCTAATAAGAAAAATTAAAAACACACTTTAAACTTAAAGCTTAGAACTTTTAGCTAAAATCAGAATAGCATGGCAAAAAAACTCAAATTATGGTTCGATGAAGAATTGGCAAAAATGCTATCCTCAAGAATAGAAACATTACAATCTGATTTTAACTCCAAAACTTTCGTCGCAAAAACACGAAAGGGTGTTGAAGAACTTGAACTAAAGCCAAGAGTAGAATTTATAGCAGATTTGTTACACACTCATCTAGGTGATAATTATCAAAACAATTGCCAAGTATTAACACAAATTCTCGGTCCAGAGAATGAGCTGGAAACGGGAATGTTTACCGAATATTATTGGGTAATGCCCATCGCTAAATATGTTGAAAAATACGGTTTAGACCACTTTGACGTTTCAATGCCGATTATTTTAGAAATTACAAAAAGAAACACAAGTGAATACGCTATTAGACCTTATTTGGAAAAGTATCCTGACAAGACATTGGATAAAATGGCTATCTGGGCAGCTGATGAAAATAGTCATGTAAGAAGACTTGCTAGTGAAGGTGTCAGGCCTCGATTGCCTTGGGCTAGTAAGCTGCAACAGTTTATTGATGACCCTACTCCTATATTTTCAATATTAGAACAGTTAAAGGATGATACTTCTAAATATGTTCAGAAATCAGTGGCTAATTGCTTAAACGACATTTTGAAAGATAATTTAGAAATGGTCAGACCTGTCATTGAAAATTGGTCGAAAGAAGCGACTAAAGAACGAAAATGGATTCTCAAACATGCTTTAAGAAATCTCATCAAAGAAGAGGATTCATGGGCTTTGTCCGTATTAAATAGTTTTTAGCAAAATCCGTTATGATAAGCCGCTAATCTTGCTTTTCAACTACCTTTGTACCATTAAAACTTAGATAATGTTCCCACTACGACGTAATAGAAGACTCCGATCAAATAAAGCCATACGATCACTGGTTAGAGAAACAATCATTACACCAAATGACTTTTTGGTGCCACTTTTTGTTGTCGAAGGCAAGGATGTAAAACAAGAAATAGCATCAATGCCTAATTACTACCGAATGAGTCTTGATCTTATTGAAAAAGAGGTAAAAGAACTCTGGAAAATGGGATTGAAATCAGTTTTACTATTTGTAAAAGTGCCAGATAATTTGAAGGATAATAAAGGTACGGAAGCTTTAAATGCTGATGGATTAATGCAACGGGCTATTAAAACAGTAAAACAAGCTTGCCCAGAAATGTTGGTAATGACCGATGTGGCACTTGATCCTTTTTCAATATTTGGACACGATGGAATTGTTGAAAATGGGAAAATACTGAATGACGAAACGGCTGAGGTTTTAGGAGAAATGAGTGTTTCTCATGCTGAAGCTGGAGCCACTTTTGTAGCCCCCAGTGATATGATGGACGGTCGCATTTTAACTATTCGTGAAGCGTTAGATGATGCCGATTTTGTCGATACCGGAATCATGAGCTACAGTGCTAAATACGCATCAGCCTTTTATGGTCCTTTTCGTGATGCTCTGGATTCTGCTCCGGTTGATGTAAAAGATATTCCTAAAGACAAAAAAACCTATCAAATGGATCCCGCTAACCGATTTGAAGCGATAAAGGAAACTGAAATGGACATTGATGAAGGTGCCGATATTGTGATGGTGAAACCAGGAATCGCTTATTTAGATATTGTTCGTGAAATTAAGAATGAGGTTGATGTTCCGGTTGCTGTCTACCAAGTAAGTGGTGAATACGCCATGATAAAAGCCGCTGCGGAAAAAGGTTGGTTAGATCATGATACAGTGATGATGGAACAGCTAATCGCAATTAAAAGAGCTGGAGCTGATATTATTGCATCGTATTTTGCTAAAGATGTTATTCGATTATTAGGGTAGCTTGTATTTTCAGAATAGTTCAACCCAAACTTAATAAAGGGATTGCTATAGCATCATCAATATACATTCTATTTTCAATGTTCTGCAAAGAAAATCCTATCTTCGCATTATAACCAACACAGCATATGGGTCTATTGGTATTTTATGGAGTGATCTCCATATTTTTCTCATTTTTATGTTCAATTCTAGAAGCCGTTTTACTTAGTATTACACCAACCTTCATCAATGTAAAAAAACAAGAAGGTAAAGGATATGCGCAAACACTTGAAGACTTGAAAAAGGATGTCGACAAGCCTTTAATCGCAATTCTCACATTAAACACTATTGCGCATACGGTTGGTGCAATTTTAGTAGGTGTACAGGCCAAAGTAGCGTATGCAGAAATGTATGGCAGTACTACCAGAAAATTTCTTGGTATGGAAATGACTGAAGAGTTGATGGTAGGTGTTGTATCATCCATCATGACCATATTGATACTGGTTGCTTCAGAAATTATTCCTAAAACAATTGGTGCTACTTACTGGAAACAGCTAACCAACTTTACAGCGAAAGCCCTAACGGCACTTATTTTTCCATTAAAGTGGACGGGAATATTGTGGTTGTTACAACTTACTACTAAACTTATTGGTAAAAGTGCTCATGGTAGCGTTCTAAGCCGTGAAGATTTTCATGCCATGACCAATATAGCGCAAGAAGAAGGTGTTTTTGAAGAGTCAGAGAGTAAAATCATTCAGAACTTATTGACCTTTAACGAGGTGCAGGTAAAAGACGTCATGACGCCTAGAACAGTTATGAAAATTGCAGATGCAGACATGACTGTAAAAGATTTTTTTAAAGAGAATCAAAATCTCCGTTTTTCAAGAATTCCTCTTTACAGCGAAAAAGAGGATAATATAGTTGGGTTGGCCCTAAAAGACGAGATTTTTAAGGAGATGGCAAACGGAAATGGCGATAAGATATTGGGAGATATTAAAAGAGATGTTTTGATCACCCAACGGAACTTGCCCATACCCCAAATCTTTGCAAAACTGGTTTCTAAAAAAAGTCATATGGCTATTGTTGTTGACGAATATGGTTCGTTAAGCGGCTTAGTCTCTATGGAAGATGTTATAGAAACGTTGTTAGGTCTAGAGATTATGGACGAAAGTGATAATGTGGCCGACATGCAGCACCTAGCGAGACGTAATTGGGAAGATAGAGCAAAACGCCTAGGGATCATTAGTGCCGAAAAACCAGAAGAGTAGTTGTGGAAGAGGCGATTATCCATTCACCAGTAGGATTTATTAAAATTGAGGGAGATATTACAGGAATTCAAGCCATTACTTTTTTAGAAGGAGAGCACGAAATTTCTAAGGTGATTCCAGAAATATTAGAAGATGTAGTTTACCAGCTCAATGAATATTTTGAGGGTAACCGAAAAGCGTTTAATGTAAAACTTAACCCCCAAGGAACTGATTTCCAAAAACAAGTATGGAATGAGCTTTTAAATATTTCCTTTAGTAAAACCAGAAGTTATTTAGAACAAACGAAGGCTATAGGCGATGTAAAAGCAATTCGTGCTGTGGCTGCTGCTAACGGTAAAAATCCTATAAGTATCATAATACCATGCCATAGAGTTATAGGCTCTGATGGCTCACTAACGGGATATGCAGGCGGTTTATGGCGTAAAAAGTGGTTGCTAGCTCACGAAAATCCGGTCAAACAGACCAGTCTGTTTTAACCTCCTATTCTCCAACTTCTGCGAGCCACTGCCAAATCTTTAACAGCGGTGCAAAGCAATAATAGCAAACAAGTCAAGAGAGGTTCCTATTCTACAGTAAACTGCTAGTACCGATTGAATACTACCAACTAAACAACAACCTTATCGTGCACCTTGGTATCAACTCCATCATTCCAAATGGTTAAAATATCGGTCGCTACATGGGCACCACTACCACTTGCTATCGCAAATTGACTTCTCCAACCGGCTAAAGTACCAGCGACAAATAAGCCCGGTCTTACTAAATGATCATTGTTCTTTAGCGCAATACGCTCTTTGGCAGCTACACTTTTTGGGTGTGGGATAATGTCATTTTCAAAGCCTTTAATGGTGAAGAACTTGGTATACCCGACAGCGATGACTACCATATTAGCTTTATATTGATTTTTGTTCGTTGTCACCACAAAAAAACCGGCTTCCCCAAATACAGACTTTACCTTCTCTTTTTCAATTTGTTGCACGTGGGGGTATTGATCAGCAAGTTGCTGTTTGCCGTTTTTTAGAATATCGGCACCAGTAGTACCAGGCTCTAATCCTAATACATTGTTGAATAAGGCGTTTTGTAAATGCGATGCCTTTTGGTGTATAATAACGCCAATACGTTTTCCTTTAGCGTATTCTTTTTCTTTAGCAGAACCGAGGACTAGCGCACAAGACATACCCGCTGCACCGCCACCAATGATAAGTACATCAAACATTTATTTACGTTTTTTTACCTTTTCTTGAATGGTTTTTGAAGTCCTAAAAACTAGCATCAAAACAATGACACATAAGCATGCTACTATACCAATAAGCGCTATGGAACTGTCTCCTTCAAATAGATTATCAAAATTTAATTTAGTAACATTTAATGCGATCAAGCCAAGTGCTATGATCATGATTACGAGTGTGAATATTCGCATAACTTTTTATTTAAACCAATAATAATTTAACATTTACAGCAAATAGTTTTACCGCGATTGCTAACAAAATAACTCCAAATATTTTTCTAACAATACTGATTCCATTAGGGCCAATGAGTTTTTCAATTTTCGAGGAAGTCTTTAAAACTATATAAAGAAATATCATGTTCGCTAATACTGCGATTATAATATTTTCGGTCGCAAACTCCGCTCTTAATGAAAGTAAGGTAGTAAGACTACCCGGCCCTGCAATAAGAGGAAATGCTAGTGGAAAAACGGATGCCGTAATCGGATTTGAATCTTCTTCTTTATATAAGGTGATGCCCAAAATCATTTCTAAGGCAATAAAAAACAGTATGAATGCCCCGGCAACCGCGAAGGAATTCTCATCAATTCCTATTAGGTTCAAAATACTTTTCCCTACAAACAGGAATACAATCATAATAACTCCTGCAATAATGGCTGCTTTTTCTGATTGAATATGCCCAACCTTTTTCCTTAAATCGATAATAATAGGGATGTTTCCAATAATATCAATTACAGCAAATAGTACCATAAAAGCGGTTGCTATTTCCTTGAAACTAAAATTAAGTTCAGCTAAAAAACTCATGGTGTTATAAAATTGGTTAGACGATGAACCGGTTGGTATTTATTTGCAAAGGTACTATAACTTCTGGCGGATTTTCAGTGTAAAAAGCCGATTTTTAAAGCAATTGCTTCCTTATCTTTGCCGCTATGTTTCAGCTAGGAAAAACGATTGTTAGTGAAGACCTCATTGATAAAGACTTTGTCTGTAATCTGTCAGCATGTAAAGGTGAATGCTGTATAGCGGGCGAAGCCGGTGCACCCGTTGAAGAAGAAGAGATTGCTGTCTTAAAGGAGATATACCCTAAGATCAAACCTTTTTTAAGGGCTGAAGGTATTCAGGCAATTGAAGAACAAGGAACTCATATTAAAACCGATTTAGGCGAGTTAGAGACCCCTTTAGTCAACGGTGCTGAATGCGCCTATATTTCATTTAATGAACAGGGTGTTGCGGGTTGTGGTATTGAAGATGCTTATAATTCCGGAGTGATCGATTTTAGAAAACCCATTTCATGTCACTTATATCCTGTACGAGTACAAGATTATTCTGAGTTTGCTGCGGTAAATTATCACAAATGGCCAATTTGCGATGACGCTTGTACCTTGGGTAAGGAGTTGCAAGTACCCGTATATAAATTTACCAAGGATGCACTTATTAGAAAATTTGGAGAAGATTGGTATGCTGAGTTAGAGAAGGTAGCTAAAGAAATGAGCTAATGGTTGGAAATGGCTTAGTTCAAGATCTCCAATTCCGTCCTGCCCTTTTTTATTAATTTATATAAGGTCTATTCTTATTCAAAGGACAAGTGATGGATTAAGAGCTATGAAATCATATATATTGTAATATTATTCCTTCTTTTCTAAAAGTTAAAGATTTCGGACCTTTTCCCGTAAAAACATCCAACCAATAGGGGATTTATACCCTATTTTTCTTACAACTTCATTTATACTTTCGCAGCATTCCCTTACACACTGCCAAAAAAGTTTTAAAAAATGTTAACCCTAACTAGGCTTTTATGCACTAAAGTATATAAGTCAACAAAAACATTAACTAAAATGAAAACAATGAACTTTTTGGTATTACTAACAATGGTTTTTTCACTGAATTCATGTTCAGTTGAAGAAAATCAAGCGAACGAGACATTCAATAACTTACAACGGGCACAATTTGGTAATGAAGAAACACAGCCTTATTTAGAACCGTCTTTACATTTGTATTTTCTTGAAAGAGAGCATGAAGATTTGTCTGCGGAAAAACTAAAGTTAATCGAGGCGATAGAAAATGGTGATGAAGAAGCAGTTGAACAACTAGAACAGGTACAGGAAAAATTAGAACTAAATCAGTCTTATAAAGAATTTTTGAATGAACGCTATGGAGATTTGATGGTACGCTTCCCTCCAAGACCTCCAAGAAATCCTTGTAAAATTGGAAAACGAACTCACTGTCCTGTACCGGGGATACGCCTTATGAATATTCTAAATCCGCAGGATGCAAGTGATTTATTAATACAAGTAAAGACAGCTGATGGCGAAATAATAGACGAGATTACCGATTTTGATCAAGACGAGCAGTTTGAAGGAATGAACAGTTACCGTTTTGAATTAAACGAAGAGCTTTCTCAATTGACTTTTACAAAAGAATTTGCTGCGGCAGGGGGCGAAATATCGTATACAATCTTCGTTCAACTATAATACTAAAGAAACCTTTATTTAATTATTAACTTAAAGCCCCTGTTAATATAGGGGCTTTTCTTATGTCTAAAGATCAACTACTATCATATCTGTTATTGTTGCTAACGATTAACGTGTTTTCTCAAACTAATAACTCAACAAAAGATGCACAAATTGAAAAAGTAACCGAGCTTTTTTATAAAGGTTATGATTATATGTACGTAAACAAAGACAGTACATATTTTTATTTTGACCAGGCATTGGCAATTAACGATTCACTAAAAGATATTGATACAGAACTACAATTACATAATTATCTGATTTTCGTTAGCGGATATTTCTACGATTTACCAAGGTTTGAAAGCAGTTTACAAAAAGTCGAGACGATTTTAAACAGCGAGAATGCTGAAACAAGCATCGTTGATTATCAATTAATGAAAGATCAATTTACACTTGATCAAGGCGATTACTATTATAAATTAGGCGACTTTGAAAGAGCAAAACCCAAGTTTCTAAGTCTCTTAAAATCGTATGAGCAAATCCCAATAAAACATCATACCAAAGAAAGTATAGGAAATACGATTAGCGTTTATAACTATCTAGCTGCCATTTATTATAGGCAACATAAATACGACCTTGCAAAGCAATATTACTTAAAAACCGGGGTATTAATTACTGATTTTTATGGAGATGATATTGACGGTAAAAGCCAACTTGCAGCAAATCAAAGACTGCTGGCAGCACTATATAATGATAAAGGCGACTACCAAAAAGCAAATGAGTTACTGCATGAGAGTCTAACATTCTACCTTCAACACATTGACAAAAATGATGCGCTAAAAAACAGTGTGAATGCCGTTTATCAAAAGCTTGTTGAAAATCAGCTAAAACAAGATAGTGTTGTTGCCGCTTTGAATACGTTAAATGAATCGCAATCTTTTTTAGTTGATGAAAATGATCCTTTTTATCGAAGTGCTCAATTATTATATGGTGATATCTATTTAGAACAGGAGAATTTTAATCAATCTAAAAACTTTTATACCAGCGCATTAAAAGCTTTTCAAACGTACCGAAACAATCTTCCCCATGAAGACATGGCCAATGTTTATGTAAAGCTTGCTCTTTTAGAAAAAAGAAAAGAGAATTATACCACAGCATTAACAAATATTCAACAAGCCTTAATACATGCAACTCCCAACTTTTCAAATCTTGATATCAGTTCAAACCCTGCTATAGATGAAGCTTTTTCAAAAAGACAATTGTTAACTGTTTTAAGCGAAAAACTAGCAATACTTGATCTCAGTAACGAACAGGAAGAATATACACATGAGGTGTCTTATCAAATTATCAACACACTTGATAAGTTAAAGACCGAGTTTGAAAGTAAGCTTGATAAAACCTTTTTGATTGATCAGACATATCCTATTTTTCACAAGATCATTGAATTAGCACATAAAAATTTCAATAAGAGCAAGGACACAAAGTACCTGGAGCTTGCTTTTTTAGCAATGGAAAAAAGCAAAAGTATTTTATTGCTAGAAACGGTTAAAGCTGCAGAGGCGACCAAGTTTGGAGAAGTGCCCGACAGTATTCTAAATATTGGCAAGCAATACAGGGCAAATATTAATTTTTATGAAAAGAAATTATTTGATGCCCAGATAGAGCAGAGACAATCACTTAACGATTCCTTATTTAAATGGAACAACGGCTATATACATTATTTAGCTTCTGTTGAAAAAGAGTATCCCAAATACTATCAACTAAAGTATGATACAAAAACAGCATCAATCGAAGACACGAAGGCTTTTTTAAACGGCAGTGAAAAGTTAATTAACTACCATATTGGAGATTCGGTTTTATATGCAATGGTGGTATCTAAGAAAGAGGTTGATTTAAAAGCGATTCCATTTAATAATGACTTAAATAAAAAAATTGAACAATTTTATAGAAAAATAGCAGCCCCTGCTTTAGATGGTGATATTGAATTACAATTGTTAAGTAATGAAATCTACAGCAAGATCCTAAGGCCTATTCTAAATGAAAATAGTGATAGCCATCTTATCATTATTCCAGATGGAGTATTGAGTTATATTCCGTTTGGGGTGTTAAACAAAATAGATAATGGTTGGAGTTACGTTATTAACGATCATAGCGTCCGTTATGCTAGCTCAGCCACTTTAATGATAAACCCATTTCAACATGGAGTTAATAATGTCAAAAACAAATTGCTTGCAGTTGCTCCAACTTTTAACGATGCTAGTTTGTATAATTTGCCGTTTGCTAAAAATGAAATAGACCTAGTTGCATCTCATTTTGATGGAACTACTATGTCCGGCAATAAAGCAACCTTATCCAATTTTACCCAAACAAATAACCAATACGGACTATTGCATTTAGCGACCCATGCATCGGCAAATGATGAATTTCCTGACTATTCTTATCTCGCATTTTCGTCAGATAAAGAAAATGGAGATAAGTTGTACGTAAAAGATTTGTACAATCAAACAATTAGTGCAAATATGGTCACATTAAGTGCCTGCCAAACGGGAATAGGAAGACTTCAAAAAGGTGAAGGCCTACTAAGTATAGAACGTGGGTTTATGTACGCCGGAGCCAAGAGTCTGACCACTACTATGTGGAAAAACAACGACAAAACAACTAGCCAGTTAATGAACTTTTATTACGGCCACCTTAAAAAAGGTACTGCTAAAGACATTGCATTACAAAAAGCAAAACAAGATTATTTAGCAACAACAACGGATGATTTATTAAAGCACCCTTACTACTGGGCAGGGTTTAAGGTTATTGGAGATGCCAGTCCGGTTTCAAGTAATACCTATTGGCTTTGGGTATTTGCTCTATTAGCAAGTGTTTCCGGTATTATAATTTATCGAAATTTTGCATAACACATTAAATTTATGTCAAAAACAGGAATACTTTTTGTATCTCATTGGTTTCAATCAAGTAGAAAAAAGTTTTTTATAATAATCTTTTTTGTTTTTATGTGCCAAATGGCCCTTTGGGGACAGAGCACGTCGTTAAAATTGCTTGATTCTATTGAATTTGAGTATCATCGAATTTTAAATGAAGGAGATTTTAAAGCTACTGATTCCTTAGTTCATGTATTACAAGATCAGGAAAGTAATCATTTAGAGCATAGTCCTGAATTATACTTGAACAACTTGGTATTTCAGGTAAAAATGTTGGCACTTAGAAAGAAAATGAGTGATGCACAATCAAAATTAGATATAGCCAAGTCATTTTATGCAAAATATACATTAAAGAAGCCAATTATTGAACAAGCTTTTTTACACTACACCGCCTACTTAAAAGTACAAATTGCAAGAACATATTTTGATGAAGAAATTTCAGGGGCTTTAGATAAAATAAAATCCTACACAATAATAGATCCTTATATTCTTGCTTTATCTGAAGAGAGTAATGGAAGGAATCAGATTAATTTTACAAATTACAAAAAGGCTCTTGAGCACTTTAAAAACGCTTTAAAAATTTATGAAGAAAAAAACCTTCGATCACATGTCGCTGTTGTCCATAACTTAATTGGGGTTGCATATGACGGCTTAGAAAATACCGATAGCGTTATTTATTACAATAGCAAAGCTATTGAACTAAACAAATCATTAAAGTTCCCTAATTATAGCGGAATAGCAAGTTCAACATATAACTTAGGTCTTTTATTTCAAGAAAGACTGGGAAATGCCCATAAGGCAGAGCGTTATTTTTTAGATGCCGTTGAAAACGACATTAATCATGCTGGTGAAACAAACGAATATTTAACTGAAGATTACCGAGCTTTAGCAGAGACCTATCTTTCTTTAAACGACTTAAATAAAGCAGCATTATATGCCAAAAAAGCCGTGCTACAAGGCAAGAAGTATTTAGGTGTCAACGATGGACGAACGGCACAAGCGTTGCTTGTTGAAGCCGAGGTTTTCCGTATAAAAGGAGACTTAGAAAAGGCACTGGCAATTGCGGATGAAGCTAACCAAATAATTCAAAAACTAGTAGGTGAACAGCATCGATGGACTGTGCTGGTCTACTTGCAAAAGGGTCGTATTGCAGCTGATCAAGAAGAAAAAGACGAAGCACTGATCTTTTTTACTAAAGCAGCAAGCATATCAAAGAAGATTAATCGGGATTTATATTTATTACAATCCTATGAGGAATTAGCAACTCTTCAAGAAAATAATAAAAATTATCGTAGCGCTCTGTATTTTGCAGATAGTCTTTCAAACACCTTAAAAAGACGGTTTGCAAAAGCGAAGTACAAGACATGGAATAATACGCTTCGTAAAATTCGTTTACTTAACCATTTAGGTAAGTTTTCTAAAAGTAAAATGATGATTAATAATCTTCGTAATGATTTTGATAAGTATTCAGCTACAGCAGACTTACAGCTTAAACTAAAGGCTCAAGAGATACAGTATTTAAATAAAATAGAAGATTTAAATTGGAAAGTAGCTCACCAATCTTTAGAAGACTTTTTAACATTGCTTACCATAAACAGAAATCGATTTTCTAACCAAAACAATCGTGTTTTTTATAATGGAAAGATGAAACAGTATGTTGATTCTGCAATAGAGTTATGTTCTAAATTCGTTAATAAAACCGAGGATGAAGAAGCTAAGAAAATGGGGTTTAAACTTATGGAGATCAATAAAAATACGGCTCTTTTAGAGGGACTTCAAAACGTAAGGTTAAAAAAAGTAGCTGGAGTGCCTGCAAACATAATTAAAGAAGAGCAACAAGTAAATGAAAGTCTACAAAATACATTTAAAAATATTGTATATCTCAATTCGAAAAACCAGCCAGATAGTATTGCATTGCAAAATTTGGAAGACAAATTGCTGCAATTGAACTTAAAAAAAGATAGTATCGACAGTCTTATAAAAGGTAAATATCCTTTGTATGCTAACATGAAAATACTAAGCGATCAGCAAGATTTTAGTTTTTATCAAAAGGATTATTTGGCAAAAGATCAAGCACTTATTGAGTACTATTTAGGAGAAGAAAAGTGGTACCAGTTGGTTATTACCAGAAATAACGTATTGTTTTACACGTTTGACGATGTAAAACAATTAAGGAACAATATTTTAAAATTAAAAGATGAAATTGTTAATCGAAAACCGACAAAAGACAGTTCAAAAAAACTCTACAAGCAACTGATTCCCAAACTGGATAAATCAATTAAACGATTGGTAATTATTAGTGATGGTATCTTAGTTAACATACCTTTTGAAATGTTGGAAAGAAAAGATGGTGCTTTATATGAAAAATATGCTATAAGTTATGCGGGGTCGGTAAACTTGTTAGTAGAGCAAAATAGCTTTAAAAACGAATTTAATGATTGGAAAGGGTACGCACCGCAGTATCAATCTAATGAATTACCTAATAACAAAAGCGAAGTACTGCAAATAAAAGAGATATTAGAAGGAGAAGCCTATATAGGTAAACAAGCAACCAAAAAGAGCTTTGTTAATACAGCTCAACAAAGCGGTATTTTACATTTGGCAATGCATACTAAATTAGATGAGGTCAATCATCTTTCGAATAAACTATTGTTTACACCTGATGGGGATGATAATACCTTAGCGGCGCATGAAATTTATGGAATGAATTTAAATGCCAAACTAGCTGTTTTAAGCGCTTGTGATACAGGTACAGGTGAGTTTAAAAAGGGAGAAGGTGTAATGAGTATGTCTAGGGCATTTACCTACGCTGGGGTAGGGAGCACTGTAATGACACTCTGGAAAGTTTCCGATAAAGAATCATCAAAGCTGATGCATTATTTTTACCAGCATCTTAAAAATGGTGATACAAAGGATGTTGCATTACAAAATGCAAAACTGGATTATATTAAGAATACACAAGACGAGTTATTAAGACATCCCTATTATTGGGCTGGTTTTGTCTTTAGTGGAGACAATACCCCAATAAAATCTAAAAAATACTGGATTTTTGGGCCTATTTTGTTGGCGCTAACAGGCATTATTTTTTTGTTTTACAAAAAAAGTAACAACGACAATGCCTAGTATATTTATTACTTTGAGCAACTGCCATCGGGGCAAGCTCCTGGATTTCTAGTAACAGGTCTAGTAGTAACAGTATTACTTTCGGTATTCTGCTCTGATTGTATTCGCGAAAAAACTTTTGCAGACTGGGTTTCATTATGGTAGTTATCCTTTAAAGAATAATTATCTGAAGGTGTTTCTGGACTAATTAAAAAACTCATTAAATAGAAAAAATAAGTATACATGGCTTTGTGCTTAACGAATATTTTGAAATATACTAAATTAAGAGTTCATATTTAATATTTTTCCTAAGTTTATTATGCCCCAATTAATCAAGGTTTAATACCTTATAATTGTAAGATTTTGGCTTTTATTTAAATTTTCCTAACAATTTTTCAGCCTCTGATGCTTTGTATTTTTTTGATTTGATGATGTCCTCTAAAAGGAGTTGAGCATTATTTTTATCATCAATTTTAAGATAAGCCAAGGCTAAATACCAAGTTGATTTTTCACTTAAGGTATCTTTTGTCTTCAAATGCTCTTTTAACAGCGGGATCGCTTCATTCGCTTTTTCTAACTTGAGTAGCGCATTCGCTTTGTAAAATAAATAATATGGTTGTTTTTCTTTTTCATAAAGCTCAGAAAATAATGAAACCGCTAGTTCATAATCTCCGGTTTCATAGGCTATAAAAGCCTTCGTTTTTTGATCTTGCTCTTCGATACCTCGAACAATAGGGTGTACTACATTTTCATAGGGTTGAAAATTGGCAGCAAACAGCTCTTGAGAAGTGGGGTTGCTCAGGGTTAATACATATGTGAGCCCTGCGATTAAAATGACAGAAGCGGCAACTAACCATTTTGAATATTGCTGCAATCTAAATACTTTTTTAGGCTGATGTTCTGCTTCAAAATCAGACAACATTGCTTTAAAGGCATCGTCATGATCTTCTTCAGCAACACGCTTTACATTATCGTGAAATGCAACCTCTTCTTTAAATTCAGTATCATTAGCTAGTAGCGCATCAAATTCGATACGCTCATCTTTAGTAAGTGCATCCTGAAGGTATTTTTCTAATAGTTCATCTTTCTTCATAATTCAGGCTAACCTTTAATAAGTTGTTTGAGGGTTTTTAAACAACGGGATTTCTGAGCTTTTACTGTATTGGCATTCTCATAACCTCCTTGTTCTACAATTTCTTCAATACTTAGTCCGCGATAGTAGAAAAAGGTTAACACCTGGCGACATTTTTTTCCTAATTCTTTAAAGTAGGTACGAAGCAGTAGTTGTTCTTTTGTAAGTTCAGGAGTCTCAGAAATACGTATTTCTTCATAATCATCAGTATTTGAGTGAAGATTACTATCGTATTCGGTGTGCTTGTTTTCTTTTTTAAGAAGATCGTAAATCAAGTATTTCCCTATGCCAAAAAGATAGGTTTTAAGTCCGCTTTTTACCACATCTAATCGTCCACTTATGGCATGCTTTCTCAAGGCTAAAAATGCTTCTTGATATATATCTGCAAGTTGATCTTGATCCAAACTGTAGCGTTTGCCAAAGTTAAGGAAGGCATCGCGATGTGCATTGTAAATAGCTTTAATACCCAGACGATCATCAGATCGTAGGATGGCGACCTCCTTTTTATCCATGTGATAATTTTTTAAGGAAAATGTTAACCTCTTGAAAAATTCCGCTCACTAAAGATAAACGGATAAAAACAAATTACAATGAAACGAACGACAACAAACCTAATCATACTGCTTATAGTGGCATTTTTAGGAGGGTTTCAAACAACAGAAGCTCAATTTTTCAAAAAACTAAAAGAGCGAGCAAAACAAGCTGCTGAAGAAGCGGTAATGCAAAAAACAGAAGAGATTGCCGCAGAGAAAGTAGGAAAAGGAATGGACAAAATGTTCGATTTTGATTTTAGCAAAATGAGCATGGACCCTGCAATACTTCCCACGACATACGATTTTGAATGGAAGTATACCTTGAAAATGCAATCGAAACAGGGCAGCTTTAATATTATATACTACCTAAAACCAGATGCTAAATATTTTGGTTCAAGAGCGGTACTACCTAAAAAAGCTATGGCAGGAAACATGTTAATGGTTCAGGATATGGGACTTGATGTGATGACCATTTTTATGGAAGCCAATGGAATGAAATCTGGACATATCGTATCGACGTCCGTAGATGAAAAGTTTGATCCGGATGCTGTAGAAGCCGAGATGATGGATGCTGAAGAGTTCAGTTTTAAAGAAATAGGTAGTAAAGAGATTTTAGGTTATCAGTGCCAAGGGTTCTTAATGGAAAATAAAGAAATGAAAATGACCATGTACGTCGCGATGGATGCCCCTGTAAGCTTTAATCAGGTATATGGAGGTCAACCTAAAAAAATGCCAAAGGGTTTTGACCCTAAATGGTTAGAGAAAGCTGATAGTAGTATTGTTATGGAAATGAATATGGTACACAAAAAGAAGAAAAAGTTTAGTGCAAAAATGAGTTGTATTGGGCTTGATAATGAACCAATGTCGATTAATGTGAGCGACTATGAATTTATTAAGCTTGACGGAGGGCAGGAATAATTCAACAAAACAATTAAAAGAAAGAAATCATGAAAAAAACAGTCCTTATGGCAATTGCATTGCTGTCACAATTATATGCACAGGCATCGTACAAGGATGTTCAAACTATTGATGCCGTCGTTTTACACCCAAAAGGAAATGTACACTTTTTTGTAGATAGTTACTTTTATGAATACAATGTCAAGTCAAACAAAACTGATAATAGAGGAAAACTCGGACGTAATGGATGGCATGGACTACGAGGTGATATTGATGCTGCAATAACTCACCCAAAAAATAAACTAGGGTATCTTTTTGTAGGTAACGTCTATTATCGATACGACTTTAACAAACAACGTGTCATAGGCGGTAAACGCATAATAGGTGTTGATGGATGGAAAGGATTAGATGGACCTATAGATGCCGCCATTGTAAATCCCAAAAACGGATCAGCCTACTTCTTTAAGGGAAATAAGTATGTTGTTTTCGATTTTAATAAGGATAAAGTTGTAAAAACCGCAACGATTGGTGTAAACGGATGGAAGGGACTACCAAGCAATTTAGATGGCGCAGTTGTACACCCTAATGGTAAAGGTTATTTCTTTAAAGGAGATCATTACTACAGATGGGTTTTTGGCAAAGGGGTTGACAAAAAGGGAATTATTGGACGCAATGGCTGGAAGGGCTTATTTAATCAATTAGATGCGACATTGATTGATAGCGATGAAATACAATATATGAATCGGGGGGAAGTGAAACCAATAAAAATAGGTTTAATCGACACTTTCGAAATACCTATTGGTCTTTTTGATGCACAACTTAATATTCCTTTTCCAACGTTAAGAAAAAGCCTGCCTGGACCCGCTTATAAAATTGGTTATAGTAAATATGTTGGAGCACCTCCGAGACCAGATGCGGCTCTATATTTCCCTAAAAACCGCAAGTACTACTTTTTTAAAGGGTCTAAATATTATCGTTATGATGCAAGAGCACGCAAAATTGATAAAACAGGAAGAATCGGCAGCGATGGCTGGAGAGGGGTGCCTGCCAACATTGATGCAGCAGCAGCCAACAAAGATCGCGTCATTTTTTTTAAAGGCAGTCAATACTACGAGTTTACAGTAAAAGAGAATAAAGTGGTAAAAATGGGAAATATAGCCAACCGCTTTAAAGGGCTGCCAAATTTCATCGATGCAGCACATTTTCATCAAAAATATCCAACCTCTAAAATTGTGGCTTACAAGAAGGACATCGTTTACACATATTCTCCATTTAACTCAAATATTGATTTTAGAAAAAGAGTGAGCAAAGCCATCTTTTCTGAATAAAACAAAACACAAAATAGTCATGAAAACAAGATATAAATTAATCGCATTCGCATTTGGTATTACACTTTTCTGTGTTGCCTGTAGTGAAGAAACCAAAAATAAAATCGAGCAGGTAAAACAAGGAGTATCGAGTACTACGAGTTTTGTGAAAGACGCAAATAGTGTGCAAACGGAAATTGAACGTTTGCAAAAGTTGACACCGATTAGTAACGAGCAACTAAAGACATGGTTGCCAGAATCGGTAGCTGGTTTAAAACGTGCCGGCTTTAAGGTTGGTCAGGCAGGTTATATGAAAATCAACTCCGTTGAGGGGACCTATAAAGATGAATCTAGTAAAAAGCGTCTTAAAGTTCAAGTTATTGATGGTGCAGGACCAACTGGAAGTGTGTTAATACCCAGTTATGGTTTATTGGGCAACATCGATTCGGAAATGGAGGATGAATATAAACACGAAAAAACAGTGACGGTTGGAGGAATAAAAGCAAGACAAACGTTTAATAAAAAAAGAACATCAACCACCCTCACTTTTTTATATAACAAGCGCTTCATGGTACAAGTAGATGGCACAGATATGACTCCTGAAGAAACTTGGGGGATGGTTAAAAAAATTCAACTTAAAAAATTGGCGACAACTGCCACCTAAAAACAATGACATGAAAACAATACTAAGATTAATCACTTTAGCATTGATATGCTGCAATTTTTCGTTAGGTGCACAAGACCTAAAGTTAAATGTGCTCACTATTAAAAATCTAATGAAGACCGGATTTAATGGAGAAAACACGCTGGATTTTATTTATCTGGATCAGGATAAATATGAGATAAAGGAGATTTTGACTAAAGTTCAGCTTGAATTACTGAAAGGGGATGCTGAAAACTTTATTGATGACGAACTGCCTGAAGGCGATGTATATCGGTTTATTACACAAAATACTCAGGTGATTTGGAACTGTCAGTCTAAAGGAGCCTTAATAAACAGCAATGACTTGTATCAATATCAATCAAAAGATAGGTGTGAAGGAATAGAAATTCCTGGAGGTGATCAATTCATTCCTGGAGGTGATCAATTCATTCCAGGAGGAGATCAGTTTTTCCCAGGGGACCTTTTTTCAGAAGAAGAGCAAATCTACTTTTTGAAAATAAACTTCGAAAGCAAGTATGCTATTTTACCAGTAATCATCACTTTAAAAATTAAATAATATGGAAACTTCAAAAACTATAAATCCTATTGCAAAAGATACTGCGGTAAATAAAGAAGGTAAAAACATAGCAGTAATATCATACATCACCATTATCGGTTTAATTATCGCTTTTGTCATGAATAATGATAAAAAAGATGCATTTGCCAGCTACCACATTAAACAATCGCTGGGAATGGCTGCTACTGGAATAGCGTTAGGCATAGTTGGCCTTATTCCCATCCTTGGTTGGATCATCAATATTCTAGGCATTTTCATCCTTTTATATATGTGGATCATGGGATTGGTAAATGCCATAAATGAGAAAACGAAACCGGTGCCTATTCTAGGGAAAAAATACGAAGAATGGCTTAAGAACATTGGTTGATTGGTTTTATTTATCTGATTTGAAAACCCTTGCTTGATACTGACGAGTAAGGGTTTTTACTTTTTGTCAAAAATTTCTGCACCCAAATGTTAACCTGTTATTTAAAGCACCTCACTAAGTATTAAACATAAACAACTTAAAATATTATAACAATGAAAAGAGCATACTTCAGTATCGTATTATTATTAGTTACAATAATGATACAAGCACAAACAACAACCTACACGGTAACGAAAGCAACCTTTAATACCGATTTTGGAAAGATCGATCTTGTTGTCGACTCAAGAAACAATAGATTAAGCGGTATTTACCATAGTGCCAATGGGACTTTTAGCGGGACTTATAATCCTAATGCAAAGATGTACAGAGGAACGTTTGTCAACAAAAAACTAAAAAAGAAGGGATATTTTAGATTTACCGAAAGAGGTAAAAAACTAGTAGGTAAATGGGGTTGGACACCTAAGTTAACCGGAAATTGGAATGGCACTTACGTATCTAAACGACGCTATGTAAAAAGAGTGAACGCAGCCAATACAGGAGTACACAAAATGAAGATTACTTTAAATAGTATAAAATGTAATACTTCATGGGATCGTGATAAAACTGATGACTACCTATTAAAATTTGTGCCTACATTAAAACTGAGTAATAAATCAATAGGAATGTCAAATAAAAGATATTCTCGTATTGAAAAGCAGATTAAAAAATACGGTCCTCAGACAGCTTTACATGTCCATAGAAAAAAAGGAGTTTCCGATCATCAGCAGGTGCAGTTGCATGTCAAGGAAAAAAGGACAATGAATATTAATAATTCGGGAATTTTAGAAATCCCTAAGGCCACAAGAATAACAGATTCGTCAGCTGATTTTGCACTACAGGTGATTGTTGATGAGGTTTCGAACGATGTTGGCAGAGTCATTCATGAAAATGACAAACTAAATCTAAAAAACATGTTGAATTATCTAACAGGTAAAGCATCATCTAGTAGTTTTTCAAAAGCTAATGATTGGGTGATAGAGAGCGGAAGAAGTCTTCAAAAATCAAATATGGGAACAGGCTATGAACCACTCTATCTGACCTCTGTAAACGGAAAACGTATTATAAAAGGTCAAATTATGGGGACTACAAAAAACTCAAAAGGTTTTGGTTTATGGACAGCCCATTCTTCAGCATTCGTTAACTATACAATCGAACTAGTAGATTAAAAAGAACTAATCAAAAAAGAAAACGAAAATGAAAAGCCTACAACTATTAATGATTGGAATACTGTTGCTTAGCACCTCAGTCAATTTTGCGCAAGAAGCAACAGGACAGTTACTAATAAATGGAAAAAGTAAGTTTGAAATTCAAGCTGAAACTAATTCGGCAGTACAGCTGTTTAAAGAGTTTAAAACAGGGAAATATCAACTTGGGTTCAATTTTAAGGCTGATGATGTTAAGCCCAATATGTATGGCGAAACAATCATATTCTTCGATTTTGTAACCGAAGTTCGGAAAGACGGCAAACTAGTAGAACGCATTGTTCGTTCAAAGCCAATTCCATATTTTCCTGGAGAAATGTTAGTAGGGGCCGAAAGTTTTGATTTTATAGGAGTGCTGGCCGGCATTGATTCAAACGAAAAACCAGACTTCATTGGTACCATGCCAGCAGGAAAATATCAAATCTCTTTAATGGCTGTTCCAAAAGGGGTAAGTGGAGAAATCGAACCTTTAGAAGTATATTTTATATTAAGAAGACGTCCAACACGATAAAAACAAGAAAAAATGAAGATAAAGAATAACATGTTCGCAGTAGCAATTACCATCTTTTCATTGGTAAGTTGTCAGGCACAAAACACAATTAAAACAGTCCCAGATAGCATCGCAACTATTCAAGGAAAATGGTTTACCTACAATATCAACTATCAGGTGGTAGAATCAGTATTGAATGACAACATGTGGATTGCTACAACAAAAGATTATAATAACGAATCGAGCACCCCGCAAGTAGATACCAGTTACATAAAGAAACTAGAAGGCAAGCATTACCTAATTAGTAGGTTGGGCTGGAAACGAAAAACAGTAGCAAAGTTTGAACTTGCAAATAACGGTTCGGTTTTAAACGTGACTCCGGTAGTTCAAGGTGAAGACGAAGCGATTCTTTTAAAAACCTATAAAAATGAGACCGAAAAGCCTTGGAATGCACTACAAACAATGCAACTTTTAAATGCGGCACGCTTTGAACAGTTAAAAAATGCTCCTGGTATGGATGAAATGACACGCGAAGACATGATTAAATCTTTTGAGGCCCGAAAGGAAATCAGTCCGATGATTATTGAGTATATGAAAGCGAATCCTGATGCAGGTCGTTATCGAATACAACGAATGGTTAATGACTACAGAAATAAGGTGATGATCAAAATGGGATATAACCCATTTAAAATGCTTAAAGGAAACCCTTATAAGCGATTTGAAAATGATACTGAAATTATGAAGTTATTGAATGAGCCGATGAGTTGGGAGAATTAATAATAGGTTTTTGTATTGAATTAAAAAGCACCTTGTACAGGGTGCTTTTCTTTTTGGTTTCTTTTGTAAATTTTCAAAGCTATTCAATATTAAGCATAGATTAAGAGAATGTTAAGAATCCTAGTGTTTATCACTTGCGAGCGAATTTTAACATTTATAAATAATTGATAATCAATATTATAACTGTTTTTTGTGATTTTAATTTTTGTAAGAAAATACTGTAATCCTGTTAAAAAGTCAATGCAAATGTGAATAAGTACCACTTTTAAAATCGTTTACATTTTTCAATCTTTGTTAGCCCGAGTAGTTAGAAAAAAAATCCCTTAAACGAGTAAAGAAAAAGAAAAATGTCAACAGCCATCGAACCCATTTTAGCAGAAAACAAAGATCGATTTGTGATCTTCCCTATTCAACATCACGATATTTGGGAGTGGTATAAAAAATCGGAAGCTAGTTTTTGGACAGCTGAAGAAATAGACCTACATCAAGACCTAACTGATTGGGCTGAAAAATTAAATGACGATGAGCGTTATTTTATCAAACATATCTTAGCATTTTTTGCGGCGAGTGACGGGATTGTAAATGAAAACCTGGCTGAAAACTTTGTAAATGAAGTTCAGTATTCTGAAGCCAAATTCTTCTATGGTTTTCAAATTATGATGGAAAACATTCATAGCGAAACCTACTCACTTCTAATCGATACATACGTAAAAGACGAAAAAGAAAAAGATACGTTATTCAACGCCATAGAAAATTTCCCGGCTATCAAAAAGAAAGCGGATTGGGCATTAAAATGGATTGAATCGCCAAGTTTTGCTGAGCGATTGATTGCATTTGCAGCGGTAGAAGGAATTTTCTTTTCAGGAGCGTTTTGTTCTATTTTCTGGTTAAAGAAACGTGGCTTGATGCCTGGATTAACGTTCTCGAATGAGCTGATTTCTCGTGATGAAGGGGTACACTGTGATTTTGCGGTGCACTTGCATGAAAACCACTTGGTGAATAAAGTACCAAAAGATCGCATTCGCGAAATTATCGTTGATGCTTTAAATATTGAGCGTGAATTTATTACGGAGTCACTCCCGGTGAGTTTGATCGGAATGAATTCAAACTTAATGACACAATATCTAGAGTTTGTAACCGACCGTTTGCTTCGTGAACTAGGTTGCGAAAATGAGTATGGCACTGCTAATCCTTTTGACTTTATGGATATGATCTCGCTTCAAGGAAAAACCAACTTCTTTGAAAAACGAGTATCAGAATATCAAAAAGCAGGAGTGCTTAGCAAAGACAAGGAAGATGATAAAATAAGTTTTGACGCTGATTTTTAGTCCAGTCTAATTTTCTTTATTCTTCTATAAAACAGAAGAATAGCACAACATTAATAAAGTAATTTTTAAATAATAGCCCATTGGGCCAGGGAATTTTTTGGCCTATTTCCCTATCAAATTGAGTACTAAACAACAAAAAGTGTAGCAAATGTATGTAGTAAAAAGAGACGGCAGAAAAGAACCAATCATGTTCGACAAGATCACCGCAAGGGTTCGTAAACTGTGTTATGGACTGAACGAATTGGTCGATCCGGTAAAAATTTCGATGCGTGTTATTGAAGGTTTGTACGATGGCGTAACCACGTCTGAATTGGATAATTTGGCGGCTGAGGTAGCGGCAACCATGACTACAACGCATCCTG
Source organism: Spongiivirga sp. MCCC 1A20706 (assembly GCF_046524175.1). Lineage (NCBI taxonomy): Bacteria > Pseudomonadati > Bacteroidota > Flavobacteriia > Flavobacteriales > Flavobacteriaceae > Spongiivirga > Spongiivirga sp. MCCC 1A20706. The sequence continues at coordinate 41,621 of NZ_JBEFZF010000010.1, read as the reverse complement.
ATTATGCACGTTTAGCTGCACGTATCTCTGTTTCTAACTTACATAAAAACACGAAGAAGTCGTTCTCTGAAGTAATGACCGATTTGTATGAATATATCAATCCACGTACAGGTAAAAAAGCACCACTTTTAAGTGATGAGGTGTATCAAGTAATTATGGATAATGCCGAGCGCTTAGACTCTACCATTATCTATAATCGTGATTTTGGGTATGATTACTTCGGATTCAAAACACTTGAGCGTTCTTATTTATTAAAAGTAAATGGGAAAATTCACGAGCGTCCGCAACATATGCTAATGCGCGTTTCCGTAGGGATTCATCATGACGATATCGAAGCGGCGATCGAGACCTATGAGTTGATGTCTAAAAAGTATTTTACACACGCTACACCAACATTATTCAATTCAGGGACACCAAAGCCACAAATGTCTTCTTGTTTTCTTTTAACAATGAAAGAAGATAGTATCGATGGGATTTATGATACTTTAAAGCAAACTGCAAAAATATCACAATCTGCAGGTGGTATAGGTTTGGCTATTCATAACATTCGTGCAACCGGTAGCTACATAGGTGGTACAAATGGTACATCAAACGGGATTGTACCGATGCTAAAAGTATTTAACGATACTGCCCGTTATGTTGATCAAGGAGGAGGAAAACGCAAAGGATCTTTTGCGATGTACATTGAACCGTGGCATGCTGATATTATGAGCTTCCTTGATTTGAAAAAGAATCACGGAGCGGAAGAATTACGCGCCCGCGATTTGTTTTATGCCATGTGGATTCCTGATTTATTTATGGAGCGCGTTCATGCTGATGGAGAGTGGACCTTGATGTGTCCTAACGAGTGCCCGGGATTACCTGATACACATAGTGAAGAATTTGAAGCGCTTTATACGAAGTACGAAGCAGAAGGAAAAGGCAGAAAAACAATTCGTGCCCGTGAGCTTTGGGAAAAAATATTAGAATCTCAAATCGAAACAGGCACGCCTTACATGCTGTATAAAGATGCAGCAAACCGCAAGAGTAACCAGAAAAACTTGGGTACTATTCGCTCTTCGAACCTGTGTACTGAGATTTTAGAATATACCTCTCCAGATGAGGTGGCCGTATGTAATTTAGCAAGTATTGCATTGCCAATGTTTGTGAAAAATGGTGAGTTCGATCATGAAGAGTTATTCCGAATTACAAAAAGAGTAACCAAGAACCTGAATAAGGTAATCGATCGTAATTATTATCCGGTAATCGAGGCACAAAATTCTAATTTCCGTCACCGTCCGATTGGGCTTGGGGTTCAAGGCTTAGCAGATACCTTCATCAAACTTCGTATGCCATTTACAAGTGATGAAGCGAAGAATTTAAATCAGGAAATATTCGAAACATTATACTTTGCTGCAGTTACCGCATCGATGGAATTGGCAGAAGCAGAAGGTGCTTATGATACCTACGAAGGTTCACCAATGTCTAAAGGAGAATTCCAGTACAATCTTTGGGGTATTAAAGATGATGAATTAAGTGGACGATGGGACTGGGCAAAGCTTCGCAAAGAAGTGAAGAAAAACGGTGTGCGAAACTCATTATTGGTAGCACCAATGCCAACAGCAAGTACCTCGCAAATTCTTGGAAACAATGAATGTTTTGAGCCATATACCTCTAATATTTACACACGACGTGTACTATCAGGTGAGTTTATTGTGGTGAACAAGCACTTATTAGAAGACTTAGTAGGTTTAGGATTGTGGAATGAGAACGTGAAACAAGAACTAATGCGAGCAAATGGTTCGATTCAAAATATTGATGTGATCCCGGCGGACATTAAAGAGTTGTATAAAACAGTTTGGGAATTGAGTATGAAAGACATTATCGATATGTCTCGTCATAGAGGATACTTTATTGACCAATCACAGTCACTAAATCTGTTTATGGAAGGCGCGACTATGGGTAAATTGACCTCAATGCACTTTTATGCATGGAAAAGCGGCTTGAAAACAGGAATGTATTACCTACGTACTAAGTCGGCCGTAGATGCGATTAAGTTTACCGTTGCAAAAGAGACCAAAAAAGAGCCTATTGCTGTTGAAGTAAAACAAGAAGTGGCAGCACAAGAAATTGCAGTACAAACTACACCGATTGGTTTAGAAAAACAGGCACAGGTAGATGAGCCTGCTCCTGAAGTACAGCCAATGAGTCCTGAAGAATTACGTGCAATCATCCAGGCAGCAAAAGAAGGACAAGGTGGTGATGATTGCGAGATGTGTGGGTCTTAATTAGATATGAGACTGCTGCGCTGCTAGATATGAGATGTTAGACAAAGTAGTAGCGGTTAATAGATATATTATCAAAAACAACTATGGTTAAAACCTCAAAAGCTCTTAAAGCTTCTGAGGTTTTTTTATGTTAACCTTCTAGATGCAACTTCATAAAGAGATACATAAAAAACAATCTCATTATGAAAACCTTTATAATTTTTCCGCTCTTATTTTTGGTTAGTAGTGTTATGGGTCAAATAAAATTTGATCATACTAGTACTGCCATAAATACACGAAATCACATCACAACCATTAATCATCCTGCAACCAATAATAAACCGGGTGCTATTTTGATTGTAACCCAGGAATTTGGCAAGTATAACGCACATGAAATCGGGGTTTGGTACAGCAACAATAAATGGCATATTTTCAATCAAGACCGAAGTAAAATGCCATTAACCACTCATTTTAATGTGTTGATCTTCCCAAAAAATTCCAACCAAGCTTTTGTACACAAAACCAACGCGTCAAACACAAGAGGCCATATAACAACCTTAAATAATAGATTGACCAATGGTAAACCCAATGAGATCGTATTGGTGACACAAAACTATGGCGCTTACAATACCGCTAACGTTGGTGTTTGGTACTCGCAAGGAAAATGGAAATTATATAATGAAAACACAAGTAAAAAAATGCCACTAAACACAAAGATGAATGTGCTGGTTTTAAAAAAGGGAAATAATAAAATAGGGAAGCTAAACCTTTATGGGTTTAATTATCAGGAAACGAGAACTACCAATCATATTTCTAAAATAAAATCGCCTTTGCAGTATACGCGAAGTACTACTGTTTTTGCCAATACCAATTATAAAGGCACCTATAATTCAAACCCTATTGGAGTCTGGAAAAATGGAAAAGACTGGACTATTTTTAATCAAAACAGAAAGAAAATGCCAAGAGGGGTTCGTTTTAATGTGGTGCTCACCAATGAGCCCACTGGCAGCAATACAACGAATAACCCTAGACCAGTTCCGATATTGACAAAGCGCGTAACACTGCCCATGTTTAATAGACCTGAAAACATATCGTATTATGTAGAAAAAGGACTCGCTATGTTTCAAGGGGATATCGTATTGGGAACAGCAAGGAATGTGGTTGATCCGCCACCAAAACCGCTTCCTAAAAAACGAAATTTTAGCCAATATGGAGAAATAAGGCCAACCAGACCATCTTCTGGTGTTTCTAGTACGACAAGTGCCTTAGTAACCAGAGTAAGCGATGGTTTAATTAATAGAAATTGGCTTTGGAACAAAGGGATTATACCTTATTTAATTAAAAGTGGTGATTTTAGCAATGCAGAGACAAGGGTAATCCTTGATGCGATTGACGAAATAAACAGGAGAACTAATTTGAATATTGTTCCAAAGTGGAAAGTGCAAAACCATATTCGTTTTATCAAAGATCGTGATATGAATGCAGCGGGAAAAAGTAAAGTAGGGCGTGGTAGAATCTTTCAACGGATACGTTTAAATCAAGATGTATCAAGAAATACAGTGATTCACGAGTTATTGCATGCCGCTGGTGCTTGGCATGAGCAAAGCCGTAGCGATCGAGATCGACATGTTCGAATTTTATGGGATAATATTCAAAGTGGCACGTCTAGTAATTTTAAAAAACACGCCTCTGACGGTTATAAGGTAACCCCCTATGATGAGAACTCGATCATGCATTACGGAGGATATGCTTTTTCTAAAGATGGCTCACCAACCATTGTCAATGCAAGAACTGGGAATCCTGTTACTCCAGGTTCAGGATTGTCATCTTATGACGTAGATGGTATTAATACCATATATCCTTTTGATTTTTATGATGGAATTTCTCGACCTGTAACATCCATTAGAACTGTAAAGACAACAATTTTAAGAGTACAGTCAGATGATCGTGATGGGGGTAGAAAACATGACATTGATTTTTACATGAAAAATGAAACAGGACCGGGTTGGGATTGGCGTCCCGGCGGAAGGACAAATCCGACTGAGCGTTTTAAAAGTGGAACAAAAGAGGAAGGAGATAATGATATTTATCCTAATTGGGAGTTTCGATATACCATTGCAAGGAACGAGCCCTTTGCAAAGGTGTGGCTAAAACTTCGAGATGATGATGGATTAGCCCGTAATGAACGAACTGACGAAACTGTCGATATCAATCCTTTTCCGGGAATTAAGGAAATAGAACTCTTTGTAGATACCGCAAGTGGTGAGATTTTTTTAGGAGATATAGATGGTGTTCGAAAAGATGAGAATTATATCGGATCGATAGGAGAAAATATTGAATTAGAAGGATTTGATAGAGGGATAAAAGCCTATGTGCTTTTTAATATCTTGATAGAGTAGATACAATTATTGGTCGGTCAATTAAAGTCTTTAGTAGGCTTTAATTGACCAAAACCAAACCCTATTACAAAAAACCTCGTAGGTATGGCCAAACACCAGCGCTATGCCATTAAAAACCAAACTCATTATTTTGCTGTCAGCAATGTCGACAGCTGTTTTTCCCCAGGACCAAACTGAATTTCCATCAACCAATGAACAGGCAAGTTTTCAGGTAGAAAGTTTTGCATCTACTTTAAACAATCGACTTGAAAATGAAATTGTAACCACATTAAATATGCTTTTTCGATACGGGCTCTCATCCAAGGTCGAGCTTCAACTTACTAACCAATATGAGCAGCTTAGTTTTGAAGAGCGTGAAGCATTAAATGTAAATCAGCTTACACTAGGAGCTAAATTTCAACTCTATCAAGACAAAAAATCGCTTTTTACAGCATCTGTGCTGCCATCGGTTAACTTTCCTGTAAATCAATTAGCTGATGAAGCATTCAAAATGCAATACGGTCTAGCTGCACTGGCATCGTACCAACTTTCGGGCAATGCAATTATAGGGGTTAATCTAGCGTATACCACAACTTTTAATAATGAAGAAGAATGGTCGTATACGTTGGCTTCTAATCTAGGTTTAACAAATAAGTTAAGTACATATCTAGAAGTTTTTCAAACGATTAATGTCGGCGAACTATTGAATGCAGATATTGGGTTAAGCTATGCATTTTCAGAAGGGCTTCAACTTGACGTATCTTATGGAAATTCGATAACGCTTGACAATGAATATTACCTGCTTCGCTGTGCATGGACACTTCCCGAAAAAAGAAAAACGCAATTAACTGCTGTGAATAGTAAGCGTAGAACTGTGAGTGAAAACGGTAGTTAATTGCAGTTTAAAGAGTAAATATTAGGCTGTTAGTATTTTTTTAATAGATTTGGCGCCGATTTAAACCCCAAATCATGTTACTAAACAAGCCCCAAACCACTACAATCAAGTGGTTGTTTTTTCTCTTATTATCTATTGCGTTATTTGATGTGTTAGTTGATGTTATCTTAAGGGTAATATTCGATTTAACCTATGAGCACAAGTTGGTAAGAATTACCAACTGGATTATTTCGTACGCACCGACATTTTTACTTTGGTACTTTATTCGTGAACATGTGGCGAATAAAAAGGCCGCAGAATATGGTTTTATAGCCATTGTCCTGATTGCCTTATTACGACTGGCCGACATCTTTATCCCTTATTTATCAAAGGGATTGACCCCCTATGCCATTATAAATACCATTATTTATAGTATACCGTTTCTAGTTTTTGGTTTCGTTTATCATAAAAACGCGAAAGGACTTTGGTATTTTATAGTATACCTAATTATTGCCGGTATTGCAATGGGCAATGCTTATGAAATTAATGAATTTATAAGTGGTCTTTTTAGATATAGCAGTCCCTTTAGAAAACTTTTTGTTTTTGATGAAGGAGGGGTCTTTATCGCACCAATGCCAATGTTGTTTTATAAACTGATGGTTATCCCTCAGTTTATAGCATTCTTTTACTTACATAACGCGATTTTAAGTGCTGAAAATAATGCATTTCAGTTTAAAAAATTAAGAATATCGAATCTGTCAAACCTTGAGTTTAGCGTTGTTTTCTGGACATCGAGAATGGTGATTCTTACCCTTATTTTTTCTTTAATTAGTCGATTAGAAAGACGTTGGGGTATAGGCGCTGGGAATGATCAAATACAACTGTATATTTGGGTAGTAAGTATCATAACTGCGGCATATTTCTTTTCGCTTATTTATAGAAATTTTTTAACCTCATATTTCGTTTCAAAAGGAATTAAACCCGGCTGGAAGTTTATTTTTATAAACCTGCCGATCATTAATTTCTTTATCTGGTTATACATAACGTTTTTTGTAAATCTTCCTGAAAACCTAAGTATAGGTGATAAAATAGATAAGGTCACGGCCTTATTTAAAAATAGCACTAAGAATGATCAGATTAAAGTAGTGTTTTATATAATCATCATTCTGGGTATAGTAGTGCGATTGATTCGAGGAGGTTCTAATATTGATCCTATCGTAGTTGGACTCATTTCTGGAGTGTTAAGTATCGTTGCACTCGCACTGTATTTTGCATATTCACGTACAGCGACCATTCTGTTTGGTCTGAATGCACTATTACTGTTGATTATTCCATTTGCCCCTTCCGGTGTGTTAACTGCAGTTTTAATTTATAATATGATTTACACCTTATTATGGATTTCCGTGTTTCATTTTGATGTTTTTACCTATGATCATGATTTTTCTGGGGAAGAAGGACAGCAAACAATTTCTGCGCTTGATTTTGGTAAGAAAATAGCCAAACCATTTGAACCTAAAACACTCACTGAAAAACAAAAGTCATATTGGAAGATGGCTTTTATTGGACTTATAATAGCGATAAGCATTAAAATAATCCTGCTAATTTCTAAGACTGATTTTGGTTTTAGTTATGTACGCGATGGTTATGTCTTGCGTTTGCTGGCATCCGTTTTTGTTTTAGCCGTTGTAGTTGTATACGCTAACAACATTAATACGGCACTGAAAAATAAATCACCGCTTTCTAAAACCACCAAGTTTTTAGAGATTGTGAGCTATGGTATTGCAGTCTGGTACCTTTTTGCAATTTTAGGTGGAACTATTTCATTAGTTGCAACGCTTTTTGGAGGTTTTGAACTAGGCATTTCAAGAATATCACTTTCACTATTAGTGTTATTGTTGAATATAGTATTGGTCGCAACCTTGATCATGATCTTCATTGCCAGGTATCGATATATTGGCACCTATGAGACATCATTTAATCAGGTAGCGTTTATTGCTGAAAATTTATCGATAGATAAGTTAAAATCACAATCATTTAGTTCATTAGAAGATCGATTGGTTTTATGTAAAACATGTAACAATAGAACCATGAGTGCTGAAGGACTTCTTTGCTCACTCACAAATGAAAGACCAGCTTTTGAAACCTATTGTTCCGATTATGTTCAAGACGAAAAACAGGCAAAACGACAGATTGAATTAAGTGCTCAAACTAAAAAAGGAGGTTTTTTTGGCAGTTGGAAAGGTGCGTTAGTCATGGCATTACTTGGTTTTATTCGAGCAGGCCTACGTGGTTTTGATGATCCTTTTGGTTTAATTTTCCTATTACTTGGAATGATATGGTTAATAACTGCTTTGGCAAGTAAGAAAAACTAGACTATCGGTTGAGGGCATAGAAAATGCCTCCTAACAAATGTTGTTTAAAAGCTTCTTCCTCATAACTTTCTTTGGTGTGACCTAAGCCAGTATAAAATACGCGTCCGCCATCATACTCATGAAACCATGCAATAGGATGGTTGTCCCCATTATTGCCGCCTTCATAACTAGTTTCATCTAAGTTTAAAAGTGTGGTAGTGCTTTGATTGAGATCTTTAAAGTTGTACCATTCATCTGTACGCGTCCAGGTTGAAGACAGATGTTGGGTTGAGGGATGGTCATTTTTGACTATTTGAATAGTTGCTTCTTGAGTTTGCGGATGACTTTCAAAATAACCGCCAACCAATTGGCCATACCAAGGCCAATCATACTCGGTATCAGTAGCGGCGTGCACACCCACGAAACCACCACCATTGTTAATAAATTTTTTGAATGCCTCTTGTTGATTATCATTTAAAATATCACCCGTAGTGCTCAAGAAAATCACAAGCTTATAGTCCCTTAAATTATTGTCATTAAAAACACTGGCATCCTCTGTATGGGTTACTTCAAAATTATTTGAACCCGCTTGTGTTTTTAACAAAGCGACTCCATCTTCTATGGAATTATGCCTAAATCCCTCCGTTTTGGTAAAAACCAATACTTTTTCGGCCTGGATTGGATCGTTTTCTTCGGGCGTTTCATTCGTTGCTTTCTGGTTACAATTAAATAAAAGCGTAATGGATATTAAAAGAGTAACGAATTTCATAATGAATGGATTTTGCTTTTAAATTAATCAAATAAGTAGATATATGAATAACTATTTGATGTTCAATTTATTTGAAGAATGTGCCATATTCTTCGTAAAAAATGAAAGTACACGTTGATTTAAAAATATAAAGGGATTATTGTTAATTCTTAACTAAGACTATCTAGATATTTTGTATTTCTTAAAATAGCCGGTATTTCATCGAAAAATTACCGTATTGCCCTAATATTTGTTATTTTTTTAACATTTTTGCTTCCCTTCATAAAATTATTTAACTAATCATTAATCACCTAAAAATGAAAAAACTATTATCCTTAGTTTTCTTGCTAACGGTAGGGGTGTCATTTTCACAATCATTTTGGGGTCCTGCTACCAGTGTTAGCAGATCACAAATTTTGGCGAATCCTGATCAAGTACCCACCGACCAAATCATGACATTAGATGTTGAAAATCTAAAACGGGCATTAGTCAAAGCACCAAAACGTGGTTTAGATACCTCGAAATCGGGAATTGTAATTTCATTTCCGAATGCAGATGGGACTATGGAACGATTCATGGTAAAGGAAGCATCAACCATGCATCCTGCCTTAGCTGCAAAGTTTCCTAATATTAAATCGTATGCCGGTCAAGGTATTGATGATCCTTCTGCGGTAATTCGTTTTAGTGTGTCACACAAGGGATTAAATAGTATGGTACTATCAGGTGTTAAACCTGCTACTTTTATACAGCCATACACCAAGGACGGAAGTCAGTACACGATCTACAAAAGACAAGATCGTCCTCGTACGCCACATGACTTCGAGTGTTTGGTAGATAATAAACATACTCCACAATTGGGAGCAAGCACCGAAAGAAATGCAGACGACGGCTTACTTAGAACCTTTAGAATTGCCATTTCTGCCCAGGCAGAATACACTCAATATCATGGCGGTACGGTTGCTGATGCATTAGCAGCCATCAATACTACTATGACTCGTGTAAATGGTGTTTTTGAAGTTGATTTTGGTATGACAACGGTTATAGTGGCCAATAATGATCAGGTTATTTATACCGATCCTGCAACGGACCCATATACCGGAAGCTTTAATAGTCAAGCACAGCAAACTCTGGATAATGTAATTGGTGATGCCAATTACGATATTGGGCATGTATTTGTGCAAGGAGGAAATAGTGGTAGTGCTGGATTTATTGGGGAAGTGTGTACTACAGGAAGAAAAGGTAGTGCATTTACCTCGAGAACAAATCCGGAAGGAGATCCGTTTGATATTGATTTTGTTGCACATGAAATTGGACATCAATTAGGAGCTAACCACACATGGACCCATGGCGGAAACGAAGGAACTGGAGCTCAAATGGAGCCTGGTAGTGGTACCACTATTATGGGATATGCTGGTATCACAGGACCAAACACCGATGTTCAACCAAACAGTGATCCGTATTTTCATGCATTTTCAATACAGCAAGTATTAATAAATGTACGCGGTGAAAGTTGTCAAGTAGAAACGGCTACGGGTAATGCAGTGCCAACTGCTGATGCAGGGGCCGATGTTACCATTCCTGCGGGAACACCTTTTGTTCTGGAAGGCGGGGGCAGTGACGCGGACGGAAACTCACTTACCTTTTGCTGGGAGCAGTTTGATTCAAACAATGCGCAAACTACCATACCAAATGCAAATAATACCAGTGGAGTAGCATTTAGATCGTTCAATCCAACAGCTGATACTAAGCGCTACTTCCCAAGATTAGAAACGATAAAAACCGGAGCGACAGGATGGAGATGGGAGCAAGTACCAGCGGTTTCAAGAGCACTTACATTTAGACTTACAGTACGTGATAACGTTGCTGGTGGTGGTGCCAATAACAGTGATGATGTTACTGTAAATGTCACTGCTAGTGCGGGACCGTTCGTGGTAAATTCACCAAATACAGCAACTACTTGGTTTGCCAATCAAACTAGAACAGTAAGTTGGGATGTGGCTGGTACCACAGGAAACGGAATAAATGCTGCGAACGTTGATATTTTCTTATCAACTGATGGAGGAGACACCTACCCTATATCACTAGCAACTAATGTAGCTAATGATGGATCTCATGATATCATAGTGCCTAATGAAATCGGGACTCAAAACCGTATAATGGTAAAAGCATCAAATAATGTATTCTTCGATATATCAGATGCAGATTTCTCTATTGAAGGTGAGGTGAATTGTGTGGCAACGACGCCAACAAATGTTGCCGCTTCTAATATTACGTCGAGTACAGCAACTATTACTTGGGATCAGATTTTAGGCGCAAGCTTTGATGTTCGCTACCGTCAAACAGGAACAACTGCTTGGACAGATCAAACAGTAAGCGATAACACAATTAGTATTTCTGGGCTAACGGAAGAAACTTCATATGAAGTTCAAGTTAGAAGCACATGTAGTGATAACGGACCATCGGATTATTCAGCATCTATAAACTTTACAACAACAAATGTTCAATTAAACTATTGTGACTCTCAAGGAAATCGTGTTAATGACGAATGGATAGCGCGAGTTCAACTAGGAGATATTGATAACAGTTCTGATAATTCGTTAGGTGGATATTCTGATTTTAAAGCGATATCCACAACATTAAATCAAGGAGACAATTACACAATAACGATTACTCCTGAATGGAGATCGACAACATATCGTGAAGGCTATTCTGTTTGGATTGACTATAACCGTGATGGGGATTTTGACGATGCAGGTGAACAAGTATTTACGCAAAACGCAACGACTTCAACTCCGGTTAGCGGAAGCTTCTCCGTGCCGTCAGGAACTTCTACGGGATTAACGGCTATGCGGGTATCAATGAAATACAACAGCATACCAACAGCTTGTGAAACTTTTACTTATGGTGAAGTTGAAGATTACGGGATCATATTAAGTAGTGGTGTGGTTGATGAGGAAGCACCGACAGCTCCGGCGAATCTTACAGCAGCAAATACAGGAGAAACAACAACCGATCTTTCCTGGGATGCCTCGACAGATAATGTTGCGGTTTCCGGTTATGATGTATATCAGGATGGAAGTCTAATTACTACTGTGCCAGGGACATCTTATAATGTAACAGGTTTAGCTGCTGAAACGACTTATGAGTTTTATGTGATTGCAAGAGATGCTGCAGGAAATAGTTCTGCACAGAGTAACACAGTTAGTGTTACGACTGAAGCTCCTTTTGTTGACACGGAAGCACCAACTGCTCCTGCAAATTTAACTGCCGGGAATACTGGCGAAACAACAACTGACCTTTCTTGGGATGCGTCAACAGACAATGTTGCTGTAACCGGATATAATGTATATCAAGATGGTGCTCTTGTTGTAACCGTTACCGGAACTTCATATGGCGTGACGGGATTAACTGCTGAAACGACATATGATTTTTATGTAACCGCTAGAGATGCTGCTAACAACGAGTCGGCTCAGAGTAACACGATAAGTGTGACTACCGATGCACCTTTTGTTGATACAGAAGCGCCAACGGCGCCAACAAATCTGGCTGCAGCTAATATAACCCAAACATCTACTGATCTTTCTTGGGATGCTTCGACAGATAATGTTGCCGTAACAGCTTACGATGTATATCAAGACGGAAGCGTTGTGGGAACCGTTTCAGGAACTTCATATACTGCTTCTGGCCTCACAGCCGACACTGCATATACTTTTACAGTTATTGCAAAAGATGCCGCAGGAAATGAATCTACTGCTAGTAATGCGGTTAATGTAACTACGCTGCCAGCAGGTGGTGGAAGTGATTTACTATTTGAAGGATTCTTCGAAACAGGATTTGATGGATGGATCGACGGAGGTTCCGATTGTGCGCGTTATGCAGGTTCTAGATCGTTTGAAGGCACCTATTCAATTAGACTTCGTGATAATTCAGGAGTAGCATCTTCAATGACATCTCCTGGATTCAATCTTGCACCATACCAGCAAATAGAGTTTAAGTTCTATTTTTATGCAAACAGTATGGAAAACGGCGAAGATTTCTGGTTACTATATGATGATGGTTCCGGATTTACAACCGTAGCCACCTATGCCAGAGGTACTGATTTTGAAAATGGGATTTTCTATGAAGCGACCGTTAACCTAAATGCTGGTCAAGTAAACTTAACCAACGGAGGCCGTTTCCGTTTGCAATGTGATGCTACTGCTAATGGAGATCAAGTATATATAGATCAAGTTACCATCACAGGTATTAACGGTGCATCGTCAAGAGGATATGCTCAAGACACCATTAACTTTATAAGTAGATTAGATGAAAATGCTAATTTGGAAGATTTTGAAGCAGGATTTAATGTATATCCAAATCCAGTAAAGGGTAATGAATTATTTGTGACCTTACCAGATTCGGCAACGGGTCAATATCGAATAATGAACCTAATTGGTCAAACCGTAAAATCGGGTACTACTAAAAGTACTGCGATCAATGTAAGTAAGCTTCGCTCTGGTGTTTACATTATAGAAGTAAACGATGGTGAAGAACTTATTAGAAAGAAACTGGTAAAACAGTAACTAAGTAACTATCCAAATGTAAAGAACTCTGGCAGCAGTCAGGGTTCTTTTTTTGTACTCAGTTTTTATTTTTTAGATGATTAAAAAGCGGGAGCGTTTCGCTTTTAATTTTTTAACATTTTTTATTTCATCAACAAATCAATGTTAATAACTTGATATTCAGAACGATAAATATTGAATCATCCATATTAGTAGTAATTTGTAATTATTTGTTTTCTAGATAGGTAGGGTAAAACAAAAGCTGGTTGTTATATAAGTGTAGTATCGATGAAGACCTACTTAGATTTTAACAAATGTTAAATTTTTATGCATTACATCGATATTATTTGTTTTTAAACGATTTACTAATATATCTTTGAACTTAACTAAATCCCAATATCATGAAAACAAATTACTCAACAACATTTACCAACAGCAATCAAGCTGGAGCTTCTGCAGCTGGAACTGTAGAATTTATTAAAAGTTTAATCGTACTTACCAGAAAGGTATTTATGATCTAAGAGCCTTTTTTTGCCCCAAAGAGGATTCTAAACTAAACCTAACCGATACCTTCGGAAAGAACAGCCACCAGAAATGAGTGGCTTTTATTTTTTGGTTACTTTCCTAGGTTGCGGTTCATACAGATTAATATTTTGAAAAATGATTCAGTACGTTAATCGATAAAATTGACAAATTCGCATCGCTTTAACGAAAAATAGGTTGATTTTATCAAAAAATTCACATTTTTTAGGCAGGCCTTCCCCTAACATACATATATTGCACGTCCCTAAATCTTAAACCTATTAACTATGGAGACGACTCGTCTATCTGCTAAACGCCCTATTCGGGATTTTAAAGTAGTTACTTCCTTCAACAACACAGTTGAACTAACCAGAAGCCTACTGAAACTTTCAAAGAAAATATTGATGTTATAATCCTTTAGGAATCGCGCTAATTAATTCCTTGGTATAATTAGATGTTGGATTGCTGTAGATTAAATCGGCATCACCCAACTCTTCTATTTTACCTTGATTCATTACCAACAGTTGATCTGACATGTATTTAACAACCGACAGATCGTGGCTAATGAAAATGTAGGAAAAACCAAAGTTATTTTTTAGTTCGTTTAGCAAATTGAGTACCTGCGCTTGCACGGAAATATCCAAAGCCGAAACTGATTCATCGCAAACTATCAGTTTTGGCTGCAGCGCTATGGTTCTTGCAATTCCTATTCGTTGACGTTGCCCGCCAGAGAATTCGTGCGGATATCGGTCAAAGCAATTCTCGTCTAATCCTACACGTTTTAACAACTTAATCGTCTGTTGTTTGCGCTCAATATCATTGTTATATAGTTGATGAACCTTCATAGGTTCTATTATTGCTTTTCCAACAGTAAGTCTTGGATTAAGTGAAGCATAAGGATCTTGAAATATTATCTGAATATCTTTTCGAAGCGCTCTGAGTTCATTTCCCCTTAATTTGGTTATATCTATTCCCTTATAAAAGATACTGCCGGAAGTAGCTTTGTCTAGCTGTAAAATGGCATTTCCTAATGTCGATTTTCCACACCCAGATTCTCCGACAAGGCCTAAAGTTTCTCCTGGATATATTTTAAAACTAACATCATTTACTGCTTTAACAGCAGTGCTTTTTTTAAATAATCCGGGATTACTGACATATTCTTTATGCACATTTTTCACCTCTAAAATGGGTTCTTGTGCATACATATCTTCATGTCTGCGTTGGCGTTGCCCTGCTGTTATAACTTTATGACTCACCGTATTATTTAACACATCTTGTATGGTAGGCAGTTTTGAAAGTCGTCTATCGAGAGATGGTCTAGAAGCTAATAGCGCTTTGGTATATGCATTTTGAGGGTTTTTAAAAAGAGCTTGCGCATCACCCTGCTCAACTATATCACCTTGATACATGACCAAAATACGATCAGCAATTTCCGAAACCAATCCCAAATCATGAGTAATAAAAATAACACTCATTTTTGTTTCCTGCTGAAGGTTTTTTAACAGTGAAATGATTTCGTTTTGTACGGTTACATCAAGAGCGGTTGTAGGCTCGTCGGCAATTAAAATATCAGGTTTGCAGGCAATGGCCATGGCTATCATAACTCGCTGCTTTTGACCACCACTTATTTGATGTGGGTAGCTATTAAATATTTCATTTGGTCTAGGGAGCTGGACCTTTTCAAAAAGAGCAATCGTTTCTTCTTTTGCTTCTCTTTTGGTCATTTGAGTATGTTGCAACAATATTTCAACTACTTGCGAACCACATTTTAGAGAAGGGTTTAAAGAACTCATTGGCTCTTGAAAAATCATCGATATTTTTTTACCTCGGATTGCGCGATAGTCAATATCAGAAAAATCTGTCAATATATTTGACTTGTAATTAATATGTCCCGATGAAATGCATAGTGCTTGTTTAGGTAAAAGTCCCATAATCGCTAAACTTGTAATCGATTTTCCTGATCCAGATTCACCTACAATTCCTAAAATTTCATTCTCAAAAAGTTGAAATGAAATCGCATTAACAAGTTGTATATTAGGTTTTTGAGAACGAGCTGCAATACTCAATTCTTCAACTTCTAAAATTACATTTTCAGACATCTTCAAATATATAAAATCCAATCTTGTTTAATAAAAGGAAGGGTGTGTTTAAACGAAAACCAACGGTTAATCGAAAAGGTTTTCGACTTTTTAGGATATTAACAAATTTTTGATACATTCACGGCACTTTTCACAAACCTTTTATTAAATGCTAAATAACTAATATGAAAAACAACTATTTTAAGGTGTTTTTGTCAATGGTGTTGGTTTTTAGTGCGTACTCTTTATCCGCACAAACTAAAGCCCAAGTACAAAAAATCGTAGGTCATAACAACCAGGCCGCACTAACTCAACTAAAGAGCGAAGTATCAAAAAGAAAAGCAGCTCAAAAAGCAGAGGCAATTAGAATTGCTGCCCAAAAAGGCTGGAAAACTTCAGAACTTTTAAGAGATGGTACTTTTGTAGAACTACAACGAATCGCAAAAGACGGTTCTCCTATTTATTATGCCACGTATAACGTTGATGCTGCTGCTTCAACGAGAACAAATCACCTTAATGGTGGTGGTAGCTTAGGATTAAATCTTGATGGTCAAAACATGACCGCTTATGTTTGGGATGGTGGTTTAGCAAGGCCTTCTCACCAAGAATACGATGGTCCTGGAGGCAACAATCGCTTTTCTATTGGTGATAACTCATCAACACTAAACTTTCATGCTGCGCATGTAACAGGTACAATCATAGCATCTGGGGTTAATCCAGATGCTAAAGGGATGGCTCCACAAGCAAAAGCAATTGGTCATGACTGGAATAGCGATGTTTCGGAAGCAACTGGTCAAGCTGCAAACGGAATGCTTCTTTCAAATCATTCTTATGGTTTTAGAAGTGACCTTGTTCCTGATTATTATTTTGGGGCATATATTGAAGACTCAAGAGATTGGGATAACCTCCAATTCAACTCTCCAATGTATTTAATGGTGGTTGCTGCCGGTAATGACGGAAATACCAATCACAACGGAAATCCATTAAACGGAAACTCAGCATATGATAAATTAACAGGACATTCTACTTCTAAAAACACTTTAGTAGTTGCGAATGCACAAGATGCGAATGTTGATGCTAGTGGTAATCTTATTAGTGTTAATATCAACTCTGGAAGTAGTGAAGGTCCTACGGATGATTTACGGATCAAACCAGATATTGCAGGTAACGGAACAGGTGTTTTCTCAACCTATGAAGGAACTGATACGGAGTATGCTACTATTTCAGGTACCTCAATGGCATCACCGAATGTAATGGGATCATTATTATTATTACAGCAACATTATAATGAGCTTAATGGTAGCTTTATGCGTGCAGCTTCTTTAAAAGGATTGGCACTTCATACAGCTGATGATGCTGGTTCAACCGGACCAGATGCAGTTTTTGGATGGGGATTATTAAATGCCAAAAGAGCAGCCGAAGCGATTACAGCAAATGGTAATGGTGCGGTGATCGATGAGCGTACCTTAAACTCAGGAGAGTCCTATTCTGTAAATGTTGATTCTGATGGAGTAAGCGACCTTATGGTTTCTATTAGTTGGACAGATAGAGCCGGTACTGTGAATACAGGAACTGCAAATGTTACAACTCCAGTCCTGGTAAATGACCTTGATGTTCGTGTCACCAAAAATTCAGATACTTTTGAGCCATATCGTTTAACTTCCATTACCACTAATGGTACAGGGGATAATAATGTTGATCCTTTTGAAAGAGTAGACGTTTCAAGTGCTGTTGGTTCTTATACTGTAACGGTAACACATAAAGGAACGTTAACAGGCGGAAGTCAGGACTTTACATTAATTGTAACAGGCGCTAGTAGTACTCCAATAGTTTGTGATGCTACTGTTCCTGAAAATGTATCAACAAGTAATGTAACTGCTAATGGAGCTAGAGTAAGCTGGAATACTGTGCCAGGAGCTAGCTACGATATTCGATACAGAGTGGTAGGAAGTTCATCTTGGACAACAATTTCATCTAATGGTTCTTCGACCAACCTAACTGGGTTAACGCAACTTAGCGATTACGAAGTACAGGTTCGTAGTAAATGTGATGATGGCTCTACTTCAAATTATAGCGCATCTGCAACATTTAGTACTCCAGAATTAATTCTTAACTACTGCGACTCACAAGGAAACAGAGTGAATGATGAATATATTGGTCGTGTACAATTAGGATCTATCGATAATAGTTCGGGAGCAGTAAGCGGATATCAAGATTTTACCAGCATATCTACTGATTTGACAAAAGGGGATTCTTATACGGTAACAGTAACACCAACTTGGACGGGTACAACCTATCGAGAAGGGTACGGCGTTTGGATTGATTTTAATAAGAACGGAACGTTCGATAGTGATGAGCAAGTATTCTCTCAATCAGCTACTACAGCTTCGCCAGTAAGCGGATCATTTACAGTTCCCTCAGGAGCAGCTGATGGTGCAGTACGCATGCGTGTATCTATGAAGTATAATGGTGTGCCTACTGCTTGTGAAACATTTACATATGGTCAAGTAGAAGATTATACAGTCGTATTAGGTGACGGATCAGGATCTGGCCCGGATACAGAGGCACCAACCACACCAGGAAACTTAGCAGCTTCTAACATTACACAAACTACTGTAGACTTAAGTTGGGTGGCATCTAGCGATAACGTAGGTGTAACAGGTTATAATGTTTATAATGGTACCACAAGCCTAGGAACGGTGACAGGAACTACTGCTAATATTACAGGTCTTACTGCAGATACACAATATACTTTTAATGTATCGGCAGTTGATGCTGCGGGGAACGAATCAAATCAAGCATCTGTAACGGTTACAACAGCTGCGCCAGCTGGAGATACGGAAGCACCTACAACTCCAGGAAATGTAACTGCATCGAATGTTGCACAAACTACCTTAGACTTAAGTTGGAATGCATCTTCAGACAATGTTGGCGTTACAGGATATAACGTGTATAACGGTTCAACAAATATCGGCACCGTGACAGGAACTACTGCTAACATTACCGGACTTACCGCAGATACCACTTATACATTTGGTGTATCAGCAATTGATGCAGCAGGGAACGAATCTGCTCAAGGTACTGTTACTGTAACAACCGAAGCACCTGCAGGAGATACTGAAGCACCTTCTGTGCCAGCTGGATTAACATCTAGCAATGTGACACAAACAAGCGTAGATCTTTCTTGGAATGCTTCAACCGACAATGTTGGTGTAACAGAATATGATGTATTACAAGATGGCTCCGTAATTGCAAGCCCTACGGGAACATCATTCACTGTAAGTGGACTTACAGCAGATACTACCTACGCTTTTGCTGTTAGAGCTAAAGATGCAGCAGGAAATGTTTCTGCAAACAGTGCATCATTAAATGTTACCACGGAAGCAGCTCCTGGAGGTGGTGACCCTGTGGTAATTCATGAAGGGTTCTTTGAATCTGGATGGGATGGCTGGATCGATGGCGGTAGTGATGCATTTAGATATTCTGGAAGTAGATCTTTTGAAGGGAATTACTCGATCAGACTCCGTGATAACTCGGGAACAAGAAGTTCGATGACTTTAAACAATGTTGACGTTTCTTCTTTTGATACTGTTGAAGTGACATTCTACTTCTATGCTTACAGTATGGAGAACGGTGAAGATTTTTGGGTTCGTTTCTATGATGGATCGCAGTGGAACACGGTTGCAACCTATGCACGAGGGACAAGCTTTAACAACAATACCTTTTACACTGCTACAGTAACGATTAGCGCTTCTGAGTATAATTTTGCTGCAAACTCTGGATTTAGATTCCAGTGTGATGCTTCAGCGAATGGAGATCAGGTATATATTGATCAGGTATCGATTACAGGATTATCAAATGCAAGCGCTACTACCAATAGCATTAGCGCGATACAAACATTCTCGACCTTTAGTGAGGCAGATGCTGATGAAGGTTTTGATGGTGATTTCTTGATCTATCCAAACCCGGTAATCGGTAACTCATTAAATATTAAAATGCCAGATAGCGGTGAAGCTACTTACCGAATTATGGATGTTACCGGAAAACAAGTGAAAGCCGGTAAGTTAATTCAAAATAGAATTTCAGTGAATGATTTAAGAGCAGGAGTGTATTTCATTGAGCTCAATGATGGTGAAGAAACCAATACTCAAAAGTTTATGCGACGGTAGTCAATTAAATAAATAACCAACTTAAAACCCCTGATATTTTGTATCAGGGGTTTTTTATTTTAGTTTTTAAATTTTTTCCTAGCGGTGATCGAAACGCTCTTAACGCTTGCTGCGATATCTTTTGCTTCATCACTATTAAGGTTAAAATTCAACTGCGTAGCTAGTTTTTGTATTTGAGGATCGGCCAACATTAATTCAAGTGGAAAGGTTGTTTTACTGCCAATTTTAATTTCGGTAAAGCCAGCATTCTCAATGTAATTTATATAGGTATCTATTCGCTCTGCCCCTGAAACGCAAGCTACATGACCAGCAAGTGAATTTTTTAGTACTTCAGGGAGGTCTTTTTCTAGCACAATATCACTTATAGCTAATGCCCCACCTTTTTTTAATACTCTAAAGGCTTCTTTATATACGTCGCCTTTATTAAGGGAAAGATTGATAACGCAATTGGAAATAACCAGATCCGCAATTGCATTGTCAAGTGGTAATTGCTCAATGTCACCCTTGATAAATTCAACATTATTGTAGCGGCCTTTTTTGGCGTTACTTTTGGCTAATGTTAGCATATCATCAGACAAATCGATGCCGATGACTTTACCGGAACCTTCTAAAGCATTGGCAACAATAAACGAATCAAATCCTGCACCTGAGCCTAAGTCGATAATGGTTTGTCCTTTTCTAATGTTGGCTAAAGCTGATGGGTTGCCACAGCCTACACCTAAATTTGATTGTTCAGGAACCGATGTTATTTCATTGGCTGTATATCCTATTGCTTTTGCAACAGTATTGGTATTTTGCGCTGTATCACAACAGGAAAAAAGCTTAGACCAAGTATGGTTTTTGGTAAGCTTGGCTAGTTTACCATAACTGTTTACAACCGATTGTTTAATTGAACTTGTTTCCATTTTATCGTATGTTTTGATGAATATTGGAACAAATTTCACTTACGTTTGTAAGATGTCAATTGATATAGATCAAGTTCGAGCGAGCTTATTGCGTATTCTACTAAGGGTTTCTGGAGTAATTTGAAGATATGTCGCTAGGTAATTAAGGGGTACTCGCTGCAATAATTGCTTATCTTTTTCTAGTAGTAATTGATATCTATTGGTAGCAGATACGTCTTTTAAAAATCGATTATGCTCTTCGGTTGTAATGAATTCATTTTCTGCCGCAATTCGGCCTAGTTGCTGCCAAAAAGAATGTGTTTTATATAGTTTTTGAAGCGAATCATTCGATAAAATAATAAGTCGTGAAGGTTCGATTGCCTGTATGGCAATGTCGCTGGGTTTTTGCAAGATAAGACTGCTATACGAAGTAGTTAAGGTGTTTTCTTTGCAAAAACAATTGGTTACCTCTTTTCCGTCATTTAAATAATATAGTCTGAATAAGCCACTTTCAATAAAAGCAATATGTTTACATATTTTGCCTTGCCTTAGCAGGTACTCACCAGCGTCTACTTCTTTAATGGACAAATATGGTAATACCGCATCAAAATCTGATGGCTTGTAGTTAGGATATTGTTGTAGGTATTCTTTGAAGGCGTCCATTGTTGATTTTCCTTGTGAAAGGATACCTAAGGGTTTTTACGATTAAAAATATTCCCCTAAGTTAAGACTATTTTCATTTTACCAACTAACCCCAGCACCGCCACCACCTGAACTACCACCACCAAAGCTTGAGCTGCTGCTAGAACTTGATGACCATGATGAACCGCCTGAACTTGAAGATGAGCTGGAGCGCACTTTTTGAGGGATTATTTCTATTTCTTCTTTTGTATAATGGCAGTTTGCACAAGTATATACAACCTTTCGTTTTCCCGAATTGCTGTAGGTTGCTGCTTTTAAGACAACGGAACGCTTTCGACCATAGGTCTTATAACCACATTTAGCACAGTCACTATATTTTGAAATTTTACCCGCATATTCTAGTATCAAAATATCGCTTTCATCTTCAGTCACCCAAACATCATAATCGACTGAGTTGATTTTTTCTTCAATTAGTTGCCCGTTTTCTAAAAACTTATTTTCGGCCCAGGCATTTTTTAGAAACAGCGGTTTGCCATTAAGTTTGCTAAAGCGGGGTGCGGTTCGATATTTTTTTAACCGTCTTTTTACCATGGCATTAAACAGAATAAAAGGCAACGGAATTAAAAATAATAAGCACCCAAATTTCATTTTGTCAAGACGAATATACTTATCATAATAATCATCTTTAGATCGTTCTATGTCCCATGCAACACCATAATATCCTATAGCGAAAAGCAAACTTATTATTCCATAAATCCTTATGAAATACCACCAGAAACCATGCTCGTGTGAACTTTGTGTGTAACCTATATTATGAGCATAGATCTCATCGATGACGTCTGGATTGTCCAGAAATTGGTCGACTCTAGTTAATGCCGATACAATTCCAGCCCCAAACCGTCCTTGTTTAAAAAACGGAACAATCTCATCGGTACCTATTCGCAAGCAAACTGCGTCTGTTAAAATGGGTTCTAGTCCGTAACCTACTTCAAATTCGGTGCGTCGCTGATCCATAACAGTCAATATCAATAGACCATTATCGGTCTCTGCTTGACCTATACCCCATTCTTCAAATAGATCGACGGCAAAGTTTTTTGGGACTTCGTTCCCTATACTCGGTAGCATTACAACAGCAATTTGAGCGGTCGATTTTTGTTCGAGCTCCCAAAGCATTTGGTTGATTACCTGCTCTTCATTTGCTGAAATAATATCAGCAGGATCAGATACATACCCATTCCCTCTGCCTTTTTTAGGATTAGGGGTGTTTTCAACGGTAAATGTTCCTGATGTTTGTTTATATAAAGGAGAAGTAAATGTTTGATTTGGAGTTGTTTTTTCAGCTGATGAAACTGTCGTGGTATCTTGTGGTTCATATGGCACTGTTTCAATAATATCAATGCCATTGTTTTCATCGTCTTCCACTGCGATCACCTCTATAGAAGTTGATGTACTTTCCTGACCAAATCCAATTGCTGTTCCAGCTAAAAAAATGGAGAGTAGCAGTAAGAATTGTTTGTTATACCTTTTTAATTTCATCATCAACTAATAAATCTTCATTGCGTAAACGTAGTAAAATTTGGGCCACGGCAATGGTGTCTTTTTCGCAATATTCAATAATCCGATCGATATTATCTTCCTCATAATAAACTGATGCTACTTGACTACCATCGATATCGTCCTTGGGTGAAGGAATACCGAGTATATTGGTAAGTAACTTTAATGATGTATAGTGTTTATAGTCTCCGAATTTCCATAATTCTAAGGTATCAATATGTGGGACTTCCCAGGGCTTTTTGCCAAATAAATTAAGTTTAAAGGGAATGTCTATTTTATTAATGATCATTCGTCTTGCGATATACGGAAAGTCGAATTCTTTCCCATTATGAGCGCATAATAGATGTTGCGGTCTATTGTAATGCGTTTCTAACAGATTTTTAAAGGCTTTTAAAAGTTGCGTTTCTTCTCCATGAAATGAGGTTACACGAAAGTTTCTAATATCACCTCGAAACACAAAATACCCGACTGAAATACAAACGATTTTCCCAAATTCCGCCCAAATACCAGCGCGATCGTAAAACTCATAGGCCGTAAACTCTTCCTTACGCTGGTAGGCAGTTTTTGCTTCAAACAGTTCCTGTTTTTCCTTTGTGAGCTCTTCGAATTTTTGATGTTCGGGAACCGTCTCTATATCTAAAAATAATATGTTTTCAAGTTGTAATTTATGTATCATAACCCCATCATTTTATAAGCTTCTTGTAGATATAAATCCGTGTCTTGAATACGTTCTCCCTTAATATTTACCCTTGCTCGTTGATGACCTAAACGTACAACAATCACATTATCATCAGGTACCACCATAACGTATTGACCAAGTATACCTCGCATGTAAAAAACATCTTTTCCCTGATGTTTTAAGAGCCAGAAACCATAGCCGTAATCATCATCTTCTTCAAAACGAGGTTTGATACTTTTTGCTACAAAGGCGGAATCTAATAATTGCTTGCCATTCCATTGACCAAAGTCTTTGTACAACTTTCCAAAGCGCGCAAAGTCACGTGCATTGGATCCTATACAGCAATAGGTTTTTGCCAAGCGATTATCTTCATCATCGACCTGCCAAAGACCGTCTTTTTCCATTCCCATGGGTTTCCAAAAAGATTCAGATAAATATTCAGCCATTTTTTTGCCGGTAGCTTTTTCGATGACCATTCCTAGTAACTGTGTGCTGCCACTTTTATAGCGAACTCGTTGTCCCGGTTCTAAAACCACTTTTTGGTTTAAAATAGTTTCTGCCAGATCATCGTCATAGTAAGCTCTTGCAGTTACTGAAAACGGACTTGTATAATGTTCAACCCAATCTAAGCCAGATGCCATTGATGATAGATCGCCAACGGTCATTTTAGCAGCTAATCCTTCCGCATATTGTGGAAAAAAATCCCCAACAGGTTGATCTAAGCTTTTAATATAACCATCCAAAATGGCTTTTCCCATCATGGCGGAGGTCACGCTTTTTGCCATGGAGAACGAGTTACTAATACTACTAATGCCGAAATCGTCGTTGTAATCTTCAAACCAAATACTGTCGTTTTTAATAATTACAAAAGCAACTGTACCTAATGCTTTATTGGTGCCTTTTAGCCTATCTGTCGCCTCAATCGTATTATAGTTTTTATGCATGGGCCAAGGTTGAGGATTGTTACCCATTTGAATAGTATCATTCTCAAAATAGGTATAATCATCAATAAAGGCAGAATTATGTCCTGTAGCATATACAATACGAGCACCACGAATTACGTAGTCGTAATCGAATAGATACAACCCAATAACAAAAAGAATAATTAAGATTAGAAGGAACTGAAAAATCCGTTTTAGGATCTTAAGAAATCGTTTCATTGAAATAGCGAATTATGGAAATAAATATAGCCATAATTCGCTACTCATCGATCAATATCATTAGCCTAAATAAAAATCTAAGGTAAATTACTGTTCATTTTGTCTTGATACAAAATGAATCAAAAAATCAAGCTGAATCAATGTATTTTCCTAAACGGAAACCAAAAGAGTTTCCTGAATTTTCTCCGAGGTTTCAAAAATTATTGACGAAAACCCTTTTTATATTGCAATTCAGCGCTTGAAACTAACGTGAATACATCTTAATGTGGTTGTTTTACTAAACACTTAAGATTTCGAGAAGCTATTTTTTAAATTTTAAGACCTCAGAACGACCTTTCTTAAAAATCTTGTTGCTATTGTGCTTACCCCGACGTAGTGCCTTTTGCTCTTCATATGGTAAGGCATTAATTTCTTTACACTCATCAGAACAACAGCCGTTCATTTCTGCTGCACAGTTTTTACATTGGATAAACAGCAAATGACAGGCTTCATTTTCACAATTTACATGGGTGTCGCAAGGCTCACCACATTGATGGCAGTTGGCTATAATATCATCCGATATTTTTTCAGCACGACGGTGATCAAAAACAAAGTTTTTTCCTAAAAACTTGTTTTCCAACTCCTTTTCATTCACTTGACGTGTGTATTCAATAATACCACCTTCTAATTGATATACATTTTTGAAGCCCTTATGTTTGTAATATGCACTGGCTTTTTCACATCGGATACCTCCCGTGCAATACATCACTAGTTTTTTATCTTCTTTATGCTCGGCTAACTGCTCTTCTATTATATCCAGTGAGTCGCGAAAGGTGTCAACATCTGGAGTGACGGCATTTTTAAAATGACCTATTTCGCTTTCATAATGATTACGCATATCGACTAAAACAGCATTTTCATCTTCTATTAATGCATTAAAGGTCTCAGCATCCACATGAATACCCTTATTAGTAACATCAAAAGTATCATCGTTTAATCCGTCGGCAACGATCTTGTGTCTTACCTTCACTTTTAACTTTAAAAACGACATATCATCTTGTTCGACCGCAACATTCAATCGAACATTTTCAAGAAATGTAATGCTATCAAGGTGTTTTTTAAAGGCTTCAAAATTTTCTGCGGGGACCGATAACTGGGCGTTGATACCTTCATTAGCGATATAAATTCGCCCTAGTACTTCTAACGCATCCCATGCTAGGAATAAATGATTACGTAAAATTTGCGGATTGCCAATGTTGGCATACTGATAGAAAGAGAGCGTGAGCCGTTGTTTACCGGCTTCTTCAATAAGAGCTGCTCTTTCTTTAGCGCTTAATTTATTGTACAGTTGCATGCTATACCAATGTTTTAAGAGTTAAAGAATAAATACCTAAACAACCTAATAAGTGAAGTAGGTATAACTAAAATGTGCGCAAATGTAGTAGATTTATGTAAAAGGCAAAAGGCTTAATACATAGAACTTTAAGCTTATAGCTATTTAAGCTTCCGGATTTTTTTCTCGTACTTTCTTGTAAAATTTAATTCCAAGCATAAGCAAAACCCCCAAGCCTAAGATTCCGCCTACACCATAAATCCAATTAAACGCATTTTGAAGAATGACTAAAAACACCACTGCAAAAAGAATAATGGTCGAACCTTCATTCCATATTCGCATGAAATTAGTGGAATATTTAGATTCGTTTCGCTGTAACTTCTTAAAAATAAAATGACATCTAATGTGATATAGGTAAAGCAAGATAACAAACCCCAGTTTTACCTGCATCCATGGCATATGGACCAAGGTATATTTAATATAAAGAAGGGCAAAAGCAAAAATACTGCATAGGACTAACGAAGGCCACGTAATAATGTACCAAAGACGCTTGGTCATTAAAGCCAATTGTTTAGATAGAATTTCTTTTTCAGGTGATGGTTTTTCTAAAGCTTCAATATGGTACATAAACAACCTTGGAATGTAAAACAATCCGGCAAACCAGGTGACCATGAAAATAATATGTAATGCCTTTAGGTATGGGTATGCTTCTGCCATAAGTGCAAATATAAATTAGGCTGGTTATCAAACCAGCCTAATTTGGTCTTATTCTTCTACAAATAAATAATTTAATTTCAGCTTATTAAATTCGTTATTAAATGCTGAAATTCCTTCACCCATTAATTTGTCAAATTTAGATAATTCTAAATTTATTTTTTGAGTAAGCTCTTTACTAACTGCTATTGCTTGATCGGTAGGAGGAAAGTCATCAAAATTTGCTAAACTAGCAACTGCCCCAAGTTTATTGGTTAACCGTATTGGAAAATTAAGAGGGTCTTGACCACTACGATTTTTAGTTTGGTATAGCGCTTTTTCAACCTCATCAAGCTCTTTAGTCATTTCTTTCGCTTTTTTAACCAGATCTTTCACCTTATCATTCTTCGCATATTGTTTTGTAAAGGCCTCTAGTTGTTTCTTTACATTTCGCATTTTTTTAATCGATTTATGCGCTTTATCAACTGTTTCGTTTACATTGGTCACAAAATCGAACTGTTTTTGCATTCCTGCAATATCAGTTTCAGCTCTGGGATCAGCTAAAATGCGAATGTCTTGCGATTGCTCAGCTCCATTAACAGAAAGTCTTACCTTGTAGTTTCCGGGAACCGCTCTAGGACCATTTAAATTAGCTCCCCACAAAATCATGCCCTTTAAACGCTCGGCACCTTCATATCTCATATTCCAAACATGAGTATTGCCACCTTTTTCAAGATTACGAATCATATTCTTTTTGTCCTTATTACTAAAGGTCTTTATAGTATCGCCTTTGCTATCAAAATAGGTAAGTTTTATAGTGTCCTTTTTCTTATCGTAATTTTTTAAATAGAAATGAGTGATAACACCTCCTGGGTGATTGGTGCCTGCGGTTTTCGATTCGCGACCGCCACCGCCTTTAGTACGATAGCTGTCTTTTGGTTTAAATAAAATCGCGGACTTTGATTCATCACTACTATTTAATTGATATAGAACTGTCAGATCATCAAGAATCCAAACACTTCGCCCTTGGGTAGCAACTACCAGATTATTGTCTTTTACAATTAAATCGGTAATAGGTACAATTGGTAAATTCAATTGGAATGGCCCCCAACTTGCTCCATCATTAAATGAAATGTACATCCCGGTTTCAGTACCTGCGTATAATAATCCCTTGCGGGTAGGGTCGGCTCTTAAAACTCGTGTAAAATGCTCTGAGTTAATTCCATTGGTGATTTTGGTCCAGGTTTTACCATAATCAGTGGTCTTATACAGGTATGGTTTAAAATCTCCTGTTTTGTACAAGGTCCCCGCAACATAACAAGTACCAGCATCATATGGCGATGGTTCAATGCTATTAATCATTAACCATTTAGGTGCGCCTTTAGGAGTTACATTTTCCCAATTTTTACCACCATCTTTAGTAACATGAATCAAGCCATCATCACTACCAACCCATAAAAGCCCTTCTTGTAACGGACTTTCATTAGCAGCAAAAATGGTACAATAATATTCGACTCCGGTATTATCTTGAGTAATGGGGCCACCTGAAGATTTCAATTTTTCTGGATCATTACGTGTAAGATCAGGACTTATTATTTCCCAACTTTGCCCTTCGTTTTCTGTTACGTGAACGTGTTGTGAAAAGGTGTATAGTTTGTTTGGATTGTGTTTTGAAAAGATAATCGGAAAATTCCATTGAAAACGGTATTTCATTCCTTCGGCACCATACCCCATAGGGTTATCAGGCCAAACATTAATTGCTCTAGTCGTACCTGTTTTATGATTTTTTCTTGTCAAGAATCCGCCATAACTACCACCATATACAATGTCGTTATCTTCGGGATCTACAGCAATATGAGCTGACTCACCTCCCGCTGTTGACTCCCAATCATCTTCATCAATACTAAAACCGTCACTACGGTGGTTTATTCTTATGGTTGAATTATCCTGCTGTGCTACATAAATACGATATGGAAATGAATTGTCTGTTGTTACACGATAAAATTGTGCCGTTGGTTGGTTGTGATAAGTGCTCCAAGTTTCACCGCCATCATAGGTGATCTGAGCGCCCCCGTCGTCGCCAATAATCATCCGTTTTGGGTTTTCAGGAGCAATCCATAGGTCATGATGATCACCGTGAGGGGCTCTTGCCCCGGTAAACGTTTTACCACCATCGGTCGATTTGTGATAGCTTACATTTACTACGTATACTACACCCTCATCTTTGGTGTCTGCATAAATTCGTGTATAGTACCACGCGCGTTGACGTAGGGCTCTACTACTATTAATATTACTCCAGGTTTTTCCGCCATCATCAGATCGATATACACCACCTTTTTTCTCATTTTCAACAATGGCCCAAACGCGCTCAGAATTTACAGGAGATACCGTTACACCAATAATCCCATTAATACCTTCAGCGAATCCTTCGTTGTTTGAAATCTCTTTCCAGGTTTCCCCACTATCAGTACTTTTCCAAAGTGCTGAGCCTTCACCTCCACTACTCAAACTATAAGGGGTGCGTTGCGCCCGCCATGTGGATGCATACATAATTCTTGGGTTATTAGGATCCAGTGTAAGGTCAACTGCGCCGGCAAGATCATTTGCAAAAAGTGTTTTTCTCCAGCTTTTTCCACCATCGGTACTTTTGTAAATACCACGGTCCTGTGTTGGCTTGTATATGTTTCCTAGTACGGCGGCATATACAATATCAGAATTTGTTGGATGCACGGCAATACGAGGTACATGTCGGCTATTTTTAAGTCCGACTGACTTCCATGTTTTTCCTGCATCTTCGGTTTTCCATATACCATAACCTGAAGAGACATTCCCGCGGAGTGTTTTTTCACCACCGCCTACATAGATAACATTATGATCACTTGGTGCAACTTCTACTGCACCAATACTACCTCCAAAATAGCCATCAGAAATATTTTCCCATTGTCGGCCTCCATCTTCTGTTTTCCAAACACCACCTCCTGTGGCTCCGAAATAAAACAAGTTTGGTTTACCAGGCACCCCGGTAACTGCTGCTGATCGACCTCCTCGAAATGGGCCAACTAGCCGATACTCCATCGAACTATATAGTTCTTGCGGAAATTGTGTTGTAGTTTGTTTTTTTGATTTTTTTCTTCGTTGTGCGTTGCTGTCAGAAGGGATTGCAAACATAAGCAGCGAGAGTGCTGCGATAATGATGGTGCGCATTGTTTGTGAATTTGGTTGAATTAGTATAAGAACATATAAATTTAGGGAATTAATTACTCATCTTATTTATTAAATAAATTTGATTTTAGATAGTATATTTCGCTATACAGATGAACAGTGATAGTATTATATTGGTTTTAAGCAGTTTGGGTATTGCCCAGGCAATTTTTTTATGTGGTTATCTTTTTACCTTAAGAAAAGGGAATAGAGCGGCTAACGTATTTTTAGGAATTATAATACTCGCTCTTACCATTCGAATTGGGAAATCTATTTTTCATAACTATACAGCGGTGGACCCAAGAATTCGAAATCTTGCCATTTCAACCATTTTATTGGTTGGACCATTTTTATGGTTTTATGGTAAAGCGTTATTTGAAAAGAAGAATGGGTTTTCTAAAACAGATTATTATCATCTAGTTCCTTTTATTTTATATGCAGTATGCAGCCCAATAATTCCGAACCGCGGCGATTTCGCATCGTCAATTGCATATGCGTCTGTTTTTGTTCATTTAGCCACTTATCTCGCCTTTTGTTGGTACAGACTGTACCACCAAAAAAGCGAGCATAATAAGGCATTATTTAGATGGTATTTTCAGATTGTTTTGGGTATTACAATTATGTGGTTTTTATATGTAAGTATTTTTGCCAGGCTTATCCCATTTTATATTTTAGGGGCAATTTCTTTCTCTTTTTTAATGTATGTTTTTTCTTTTTTATTACTGAAAAAACACGTGTTTGTTCTAGAAAAGTATAAAGGTTCTACCCTAAATGTAGATCAGTCAAAAAACATCATAACGCGATTAAAATTACTTTTAGAAAGTAGTGATTCATTAAGTAAGGAAGAAATTTCGTTGGATCAAATCGCACTTAAGCTAAAAGTCTCCAACAGAGAATTATCCCAAGCTATTAACCAAAATGAACAGAAAAACTTTTCAGAGTTCATAAACCATTATCGAATTAAAAAAGCGAAAGCCTTACTTTCCTCTCAAGAGTATATAACTGAAAAGATTGCAACGATAGCGTATGATTGTGGTTTTGGAAATGTCACTTCTTTTAACCTGGCCTTTAAGGCAGAAACGGGGCTTACTCCCAGTGCTTATAGAAAGAAAATGAGTTAATTCTGTGACCGCTGTTTTATTTCAAAATCGTCTTTAAAATCATGATTATTAAAGAATAATTTCTTTTACATACTGAATTTGCGGTTTCTAAAATTATTACTGTGAGTCGAATTCTATTGGTATTGCTAATTGCCTTTGTTGGATGTAATAAGACACCAAAAAAAGAAATAAATTTTGTTCCTAATCCAATCAAAGAGGTTGTTTGTAGCGGATTAAAACACCCGTGGAGTATTGCTTTTATTAATGAAAATGATGTGCTAGTTGCTGAAAAAGATGGTGATTTGTTAAGAATAGATCTTCAGTCTAAAACCAAACAAGTCATCAAAGGCTTTCCTAAAGATTTAACCGATAGTATTCGAGTTCAAATGCGTGGTGATAATTCCGGGATATTTGACGTAGTTCTTGATCCAGATTTTACAAGCAACAGAAACATCTATTTTTCATATGCAGCAAAAAGAGACACGGCTACCACTACAAAAGTTGTCAGCGCTAGACTTGAAAATGATTCTTTAACCAATATAAAAGTACTGATAGAGGCAAAGCCTTATACCCGGGAGTATTTTCATTATGGTGGCGGATTGTGTTTTGGAAAAGATGGTATGTTATACGCCACTATTGGCGAACGTTTATTTAGAGAAATTGATGAGCCTGCACTTCCTATTGCCCAAGATATTACAGATAGAAGAGGCAAAATATATCGGATACATAAAGATGGAAGTATCCCAAAAGATAATCCTGACTTTGGGAAAAATGGAGTTCCAGGTCTTTATGGAATAGGAATTAGGGCGGCACAAGGAATTACCATGCATCCAAAAACGGGTCAGATTTGGTTTAGCGAACATGGCACGAAGCAAGGTGATGAGATAAACATTTTAAAATCAGGTGGAAATTACGGTTGGCCTATCATTACAACAGGTGGTTATAGAAGCGATTCATACAAACCTCCAAAGCTGGAAGGTGTTGCGTTTACAAATCCAGTATGGTGGTGGCCGCATACAGTTGCTCCAACGGGATTGACTTTTTATACAGGAGATGAATTTCCTGCATGGAAAAACAGTCTTTTTGTATCAGGATTAAGTAGAGGTAGTCTTTGGAGATTTACGGTAGACGGAGAAATTGTAAAAAGTGCTGAGGAGCTGTTTCTAGACAGCAGAATACGAAGCCGAAAAGTAGCACAAAGTCCGGAAGGTAAATTATATATACTTACTGACGAGCCTGATGGGAAAATACTAAGAATTAAAAATCAAAATCATGAATAAAATACTGGTAACAATTGCGTTAGTTTTCATTTCAAACCTGATCTATGCACAGAGTGATGATGAGCAGATTAGGGAAACGCTTCAATACTACTTTGATGGTACATCTTATAATAACATCCCGTTAATAAAAAAGGCATTTTATAAGGAAGCGGATCTATTTTTAAGCAATAGTAAAGACAGCTTATGGGTTTCATCAGTGGAGGCCTATGCCAATCTTTTTGCTAAGCGGGAAAAAGGAAAATTTAATGGACGTACGGGTAAAATACTATCGATAGATATTGAACGGGATATCGCGTTCGCGAAAATTGAAATTGACTCAGAAAAATGGCCTAATCGCTATGTTGATCTTACACTACTCAAAAAAATTGATGGCAAATGGTTAATCGTGGCAAAAACATCAACTTGGCACAAAAAAGAATGAAATCAATCGGTTTTTGATTAAAAAATCGAAATAAAAGTCCTTTTCAACCATTTTGACTACAATACTTAATAAACCAAACATATAGTACTACCTTCGAAAAGCCTTACTTCAAGCTATATCCTTTAATATTATTTTAACAATTCAAGTATTATTAATTGATTAGGTTTGCAGTTGATGAAAATGGAAAAGAAGAAAATACTATTCACAGCATTACTTTGCGCCTTAATGCTCGTTAAGGTATCAGCATTACACGCATATTTTCATGCAGACAATTGTGATGATTCCATTGAAAACTGCATTGCTTGTGATCTAGCGATCGAAAGTCAACAAGCACAATTTATAGACATTGATGTAATTAATGATGATGTTGTTCCTAAATTTAACTTCCCATCAGAGGAAGACCATTTAGTTCCGCTTGTTTTAATTATTGAAAATAATCCTTCATATTATCATCAAAATAGGCCACCTCCTGTGCGCTAATTTCATACCACCTATTTCGTGCTGACACCTTGGTGTCACTCTCAGGATCGAAAAACAGCATTAGTTCATTCTTTTGTAAAGTGTTTTTCTATTGATTAACAATATCAATTCTATATTTTAATGAAGCTAAAGCTTCTCATACTTTTTATTTTTTTGCTGATTTCCCCATTTACAATGGCCCAAAAGAAAGCGTGTTCCTATACCGTTAGCGGAAAGGTTCTGGATGTTGATACTAAAGAACCCATCCCCGACGCCGTAGTTAAAGTAAAGGGAACGGAAAAATACGCGATTACCAACGATCAAGGTAGTTTTAAAATTGAAGGGTTATGTTCAGAAAAAAATACCCTCATTATTTCATGTTTGGGATATGCAGAGTCAACTAAAAATCATGAACACGATTCAGCTATACACTTTTACTTAACTCAAGAGGTTAGAGGGTTAGATGAAGTGACCATTCAAGCACAACGAAATAAAGAAAAGGGTACTGAAACGATTGCACAAGTAACTTTAGGAAAAGCGGAAATAGCGAGCAACCCAACACAAACCTTGGCGGCAGCTTTGTCCGGACTAGAGGGGTTAACATTTTCAGCTAATGGTACGAATGTACAACTACCTGTTATTCACGGCTTATTTGGTAATAGAATATTACTTTTAAATAATGGTTTAAAGCATGGGTTTCAAAATTGGGGTACTGACCATGCTCCAGAAATAGATATTGCTTCTGCAAGTAGTATAACGGTCATCAAAGGTGCTGCAGGAGTTCGATATGGGCCGGAAGCTTTGGGGGGTGCTATTATTATTGAACCTAATCCCTTACTGCTTAACAATCCTTTTTATGCTGAGCTCGGTACAGGTTACCAAACTAATGGTCGTGGCTACAATGCCAATGTTGAATTTGGGAATGGTACTGAAAACTGGAGCTATTTTGTAAACGGAAATTATACCCGAATAGGAGACCGTAATACACCTGACTATAGCCTGACCAATTCTGGGAAAGAGGAAAAAGCACTCAGTTTGGGTGTTCTTTATCACCTTGACAAATGGGATGTTAAAGTAAACTATAGTTTTGTTGACCAAAATTTAGCGCTTTTAAGAACTTCTATCGCCGATAGCCCGGATTCATTCATTAGGGCTATTAATTCTGATGAGCCAATTTTTATTCGCCCATTTTCGTATGACATTAACCAACCTAACCAAACAACCCAACATCATTTAGCAAAAGCAGAGGTTAATTGGTGGTACGACGAACATGCTAGACTGACCTTAGTGGGGGGTGTACAATTTAATAGCAGAGATGAATTTGATGTAAGAAGAAATGCCGATCGACCTATTATTGATCTTGATTTGACCACCTACGATTATCAATTAGAGTGGAAACATCCAGAATGGCATGGATTGGATGGGTTGGTGGGGCTCCAATATTTTAGTCAAAATAACGACAATAATCCAGGTACACTTACCACTCCGTTTATTCCCAATTATAACACCAAAAGATATAGCGCATTTGCAGTAGAGAGCATTGCGTTTGGTAAAAATACATTTGAAGCGGGATTACGATTTGATTTTGAATCTAATGATGTACGAGGTAGGGAAATCAATCAAGATATTTTCAGGGATAACTACAACTTTGCCAACTTTACCGGATCATTGGGATATGTTCGGCAACTATCTGAAAATAGCACCTTTAGAACCAATTTAGGTACTGCATGGCGTACCCCTAATATGGAAGAATTATTCAGTTTTGGCCAACATGGTTTTAAAACAACCTTTGGATTACTTCGTTTCACTGATACCAATGGCCAATTGAGTACAGATGAAGTAACCCCTCTAGATCAAAGTGATGTAGATCCAGAGCGAGGGTATAAATTTATAAATGAATTTCAGTCAACTAAAAATGGAAACACCCATAATGTTACAGTCTATTCCCATTATATAGAAAATTATGTTTTTGATAGACCCATTGGAGTTTTCGGTACAATAAGAGGCCCAATGCCAGCATTTATTTTCGACCAAGTAGATGCCTTATTTTTTGGGGCAGATTACAGTTGGAAAAAAGAATTCACGGATAAAATTTCAGGGGTTTATGGGTTGAGTTTTTTATGGTCAGGTAATATTGGTGATGATGCCCCTTTGATTAATCAACCACCCATATCGACAAATTTTGAACTGCAATGGGATCAAGGTAAACTCGGCCCGTTTGATTTATCAAGATGGACCATTCGCCCCAGCTATACTTTCAAACAGTTTCAAGCACCACGTACAATTACACCAGAAAGTTTAGTAGATGGATCTGTTCAGCTCACGACTGACTCTGAAATTTTTGATTTCTTAGATGCTCCCGAAGGCTACTTTTTGCTTGACTTATCATGGGATTTTCAATGGAAAAGCCTAAACGGAAGTATCTCGGTTCAAAATCTACTAAATAATAGCTACCGTAATTACTTAAACGAGATGCGATATTTCGCGGATGAGTCTGGCAGAAATATTCTTTTTACACTTAATTATAGATTTAAATCTTGAAATGTTCATAGAGAAAAAAGCCTGAAAGAATAGTATAATGATAGCCAGAGCCCCGTGAGTTTAACAAATTCAACAAGTACATTAATAAATTAAATAATTTTAAATAAAGTAAACATGAAAACGATTGAACAAATTAGAAATTTCCGTTTGATAGCCTTTTTATTTATGGCTATAGCTATAGTAGGTTGTAACAATGACGATGATGCTCCTGGAGAAGAAAATGAAGAGGAGGTAATAACAAGCGTTGAGCTTATTTTCACTAATACAGCAGATGCCAATGATGTAGTAAGAGTGACAGCTGTCGATGACGACGGCCCAGGAATTGGAGAATTAGAGGTAGGTAATGATGAAATTGACTTAACTGCAGGAGCTACTTACACTTTAACTTTTGAAATTTTGAATGCGGTAGATCCTAATGATGTAGAAGATATAGGAGACGAAATCGCCGAAGAGGACGATGAGCATCAAATTTTCTTTAGTTTTACGAATGACGCATTCTCAAACCCAACTGGAAACGGGAATATAGATACGGCTTCAGATCCTATAAATTATAATGATGAGGATTCTGATGCTCAAGACGGATCAGGAAACCCAGTTGGCTTGTCTACAACTTGGACAGCTGGTGATACTGCCGTTTCAGATGGAAGTTTTACTGTTA
This sequence comes from Spongiivirga sp. MCCC 1A20706, assembly GCF_046524175.1. Lineage (NCBI taxonomy): Bacteria > Pseudomonadati > Bacteroidota > Flavobacteriia > Flavobacteriales > Flavobacteriaceae > Spongiivirga > Spongiivirga sp. MCCC 1A20706. Next base: position 5,130 of record NZ_JBEFZF010000010.1, on the reverse strand, counting down.
GACTACAGCATCAACCAGATATAAAGTCAGCAACGACTGGAGCTAATGATGGCGATTCTGATTTTGATTTGACTTTTGTTTTAAATATTCAATAAGTCAATTAAGTAATATTTCAGTAACATTTAATAGTATAGTCAATTAATTCATCGCTAAGTTAATTGACCTTTTTGCCGGCTACTTGAGAGGTTAAGTAGCCGGTTTTTTTATAGAATTATTTTTAGGTATACAGTATGATGTAATGTGACGTTTTCTTCAAAAAAACATAAAAAAGAGTTATTTTTCATCAAAAAGCGCTCTAAAACAATCAGAAAGGACATTTTAGTATTTGGTAGTATTATACTATTGCTTCTGTTTTTTGCTCTGTAGAAGGGATAAGCTTACGTCTTACTTCCCGATTTAAAAAGTAGCCTGTTACTAGGGTAGAAAGTACATCGGCAATGGGGAACGAAACCCAAACACCAAGTACACCCATAAACTGGGGTAAAATCAATATTAACGGAATTAAAAAGAAGCCTTGCTTAGTTAAACTAAGTAGTAAAGCTGGAATGGCTTTACCTATTGCTTGAAAATAAGCCCCACCAATGAGCTGCACAACAATAATAGGGGTGGCTAAAAACACCCATCTCAACGCTGCGGGAGTTCGTTTTAATAATTCAGCATTATTGGCAACTGTTTCTGCGTCTAATCCTTCGTTATTGCTAATGAATATTGAAATTATTTGTTCAGGAAACAACATAATTGATGCAAAAATGATCAATGCCAAGGCACCACCATATTTTATCGAGGTGTTAATAGTCTCTCGAACGCGATCGTATTTTTCAGCTCCATAGTTATATCCGGTTATTGGCATAAAACCTTGTGTAACACCAATAACGGGAAACAGCGCGAACATAAGCATACGACTTACAATGCCATAAGCTGCTATATCCAGCGCATCTCCTACCGAAATCAATACATTATTCAACAAAATTGTCAAAACACTTATGGTGGCTTGTCTTGCTAAGGTAACGGCGCTTAAACCGCTGATTTCTCTTACGATTTTAGTTTTAAGCTTTAACCACTCAAAATTGAGTTTTAACTCACTTTTAAACATAAAAAACCATACCATAAATGAGAAAGAAGATGCGTACGATATGAATGTCGCCCAGGCAGCACCTTGCATTCCCAGATCAAGAACATTGATCAAGATATAGTCCATTAAAATATTCCCGACAGAAGGAATAATCATGGCGATCATCGCAAATTTTGGTTTACCCTCGGCTCTAATAATGTTGTTTCCCATCATCATTAGCGCTAGCATAACGATACCATATAATAGAATACGGTAGTACACTAATGCCATATCACGAAAAGAATCATCAGCACCAAAAAAACCAATTAGTTGGTATTGAAAAATAAGTCCGCCAATAGCCAAGGTTCCCGAAATAAGAAAGGTTAAGGTGGTCATATTACCAAAAACCCGAAGTGCTTTATTGGTATCACCTGCGCCTAATGCACGTGACAATACCGAGCTACCGCCAATACCAATTGACAAGCCAATGGCGCCAATAAAAAAAGTGAATGGAAGTACTACTGCTATCGCCGATATTGCTAGGGGACCTATCCATCGTCCCATAAAAATAGTGTCGACAATAATATTTAATGACATTACCAAAATGCCAATAGAAGCGGGTACTGCCTGTTTAATAAGAAGTTTGCTTATGCTAGCTGTACCTAACTCGGTTGAAGAAGCTGTTGCCATTACGCCAATTGCGTTTCAACAGTTGCCCATTGGTCTACCCAACGCGCTAGGGTTTTTACCCAATCATCCCGATCATTAATACAAGGTATTACATGAAAGTCTTCACCTCCAGCATCATGGAAAATCTCTTCACCTTCCATAGCGATTTCTTCGAGTGTTTCTAGACAATCGCTTACAAAAGCTGGTGTAACAATAGCCATTTTTTTAATGCCTTGTTTTCCCATTTTATCAATGGTACGATCGGTATATGGTTGTAACCAAGGATCAACCCCTAATCGAGATTGAAATGAAGTAGAATATGTCCCTTCGTCAAGATCTAGATACTCAGCTACCAATCTTGTAGTCTCATAGCATTGATGTCGATAGCAATATTCATGGGCTTTCGAATTCGTTTTGCAACATTGGCCATCTAATTTGCAATGCGACTTTGTGATATCTGATTTTCGTATGTGTCTTTCCGGAACTCCATGATATGAAAACAACAAATGCTCATAATCTACTCCTTCAAGACTTTCTTTTATAGATTGAGAAAGTACACGAACATAATCAGGGTGATTATAAAATGCTGGCACGTTAGTAAAGCTCATTTGTGGAAAATGTTCTTTTCTTAACTCTTCTGCCAATACTAAAATGGTTTCGGTGGTTGCCATCGCAAATTGAGGATACAATGGTATAATCAATACTTCGTCTACGCCCTTGTCATGTAGTTTTTTTAAACCATGCAAAATTGAGGGCTTACCATAACGCATAGCCATAACAGTTGGTATTGATGTTAACGCATCAACACTATCACGTAAGCGCTCTGTTAATACAATTAAAGGAGAACCTTCATCCCACCAAATTTTTTTATAAGCTGCAGCTGATTTTTTAGGTCGGGTATTTAAGATTATTCCCTTTACCAACAAGGTGCGAGCCAATTTAGGAAGATCGATTACGCGTTCATCCATTAAAAACTCACCTAAATATCGTTTAACATCTTTAGGATCAGTACTGTCTGGTGATCCTAGGTTTACTAAAAGTACACCTTTTGCCATTCTGTTTTACTTTTTTACAAAAATAATAAACATGCTGCTAGTGAATACTATAGGCAGCACTTGTTATTAATTATTTAACTATAAAGTCTATTTATCAATTTCAACAGTTTTTTCTAGTTGATCTGTCCCAAGGTAGCCATCATTTTTATTGTAGTACCATGCTCTTGTTTTGGGAAGTTTAATTCCATTTGTAATAAGCTCATCAGTAAGCAAAATATACTCACCGTCATTTTTTGCTTCGTTTTTGTAGAACTGATATACTTTCATTGCATAGGTGGTCGGATCAAAATAAAAATACCATGTATCAGTACCGACATATTCGTCATAGGTCACTTTTATAACAAGATAATCCTTACCCTTAAAAGTTCTTTTTTGCACTTTTTTGTGAATTATGGTTCCTGCGTCCTTCAGTTTCATAGGAAGCCCATATAAGTAGGTATAATAATTACGGTACATCTTAGTACGTTCACAATCCCCTCGATGCTTTTTTATTTCGGTGGAATCAAGTGCCGTTTTTCCATTTAAGGAGAAGGAGCATTTTCCTTTTTCAAACTTTCTGTAAGTAGTTATCGTGTCTTGTACCGTTTTCAATCCGAAGACATTTTTGGGTAAGTTGATATAAACTTCACTTTTGCGATTAGGGCTGTCGGGCATTTCAAGATTGATATGCAAAATTGATTGAAAGTTTTTCCAATTCCCATTTGGGTCGTGATAAAAAATGGCTTTATCAAGTAACTCATCAGCAGTTAATTCTTGCGCAAATAGATTTTGACAAGTAAATACTAGAAGCAGATAATAAATTGACTTTTTTAACATATTGGCTCTGTATTGAAATACAATGTAGGGTTTTTATTCTCTAGGTTGTTTTATATCTACAACAAACCATAAAAGTACATGAAAGAATTTATTGTTACCCCAGATATCTATGCGAGCAAGGGACAACGTTTTGTCAATCTTTTAATAGATGTAGTAGTGTTTTATATTTTCTTTTTCATGCTGTCATTTATATTTGGAATCATCCTTATGATTGTAGGGGTTGATCCTGAGTTGTTTTACTACCAATTAGAAAGTATTAACCCCATTCTTGATCGCATCATAACTTCGGTGCTGCTAGCTTTATATTATTTCTTGATAGAAACTGTTTTTAAAGGTAAAACAATAGGGAAATTTGCAAGTAATACCAGGTTGGTTACTATTGATGGAGAAGTCCCATCGACTATTAACATTTTGAAAAGGTCTTTTTCACGTATAATCCCTTTTGATGCGCTATCATTTTTAGGCTCTGAAGGAAGGGGTTGGCACGATACCATTCCAAATTTATATGTAGTAGATGTCAAAAAGTTCGAAGAGAAAAAGATGATTCAATCGGGTTTAGATGAATTAGGAACAGGAGAGCGTGACGAGATAACAGGAGTTAAATTTAGATAGCTAAAAATTTCTTTCGATATTGTTCATGTTCTTTTTATAACAGATCATGACGTACTTTAATAACAAAACTATTTGGATAACAGGAGCTTCCTCTGGTATAGGCGAAGCGTTTGTAAAAGAACTTTCTCAATATGATTGCAAACTCATTATATCGTCAAGAAAGGTCGATGAGCTTGAACGTGGAAAAAAGGAAGCAGGATTAACGGATGATGATTGCTTCATTCTTCCACTTGATTTGGCTGATTATTATAATATGAAACCTGTTGTTGAAAAGGCTGTGTCTCATTTCGGAAAAGTCGACCTCTTGATTAATAATGCCGGTTTAAGTCAACGTTCACTCATTGCAGAAACTGACATATCAGTTGATGAAAAACTAATGCAAGTAAATTACCTGGGAACTGTGGCACTATCAAAGGCAATACTACCTCATTTTATTGAAAATAAGGCTGGGCATTTTGCTGTTGTTACTAGTTTAATGGGAAAGTTTGGAAGTCCTTATCGATCGGGTTATTGTGGCGCCAAACATGCGCTTCATGGTTTTTTTGATGTCATGCGAATGGAGCATGAAAAAGATGGGGTTGCAGTTACGATGATTTGTCCCGGATTTATTCAAACAAACGTGTCGAAAAATGCACTCACTGGGGATGGAAGCGCACAGCAAACGATGGACGAAGCTACTGCTAAAGGCTTAACTCCAAAAAAATGTGTACAAAAAGCTTTAAAAGCTATTCAAAGAAAAAAGTTTGAAACTTACATAGGTCGAGGGGAAGTAAAGGGGATTTATATGAAACGCTTTTTTCCTAAGCAGTTACATAAACTGGTATTGAGAAGCCAGGTGCGTTGAGAGTGTTTGTTGAAAACAAAGAAAAAAGACTTCAAATTTTTGAAGTTTAAACATTGAACTACTAATAGCGGTTACCGCCAACT